>JARIBR010000180.1 GCA_029258695.1 Quadrisphaera sp. | reverse complement strand
CCCCCACCAACGGCGACGTCCGGCAGGGCTTCGTCTACGAGCGCGTGCCGCACGTGACGCTGAAGTCGATCGCCAACAACCCGGACATCGTCGAGGGCATGACCCGCGAGCAGATCGACGAGGCGATCGCGAAGCACGCCGACACGGAGACGCTCTACGACCGGCCCTACGAGGACAAGCGCACCGTCCGCGTCTCGGGCCCGTTCACCGTCGAGAGCCTGTCCCCTCACCGCGCGCTGTCCTTCGCCACCGCCACGTCCGCCGACCTCGACGACGGCGGGGCTGACGGCACCCCGCGGGAGACGATCAGCGAGCACGCGGCCACGGTGAAGCCCTCGGCGACGACGTTCGAGCAGACCATCCTCGACAACCTCGTGCGCGCCGGCGTGCAGAACGGTCGCCGTGCCGAGCGCATCGAGTTCGCCAGCCTCGACGCCCACGCCGGGAGCTACGTCCAGGCCGTCGGCGAACGCCGCCTCAGCGCGGCGGAGGCCGCCGACGGGCTGCCGGGGCAGGTAGCCATCACCGTCGGGCCGCAGTACGGCACGGTGAGCCAGCGCTTCATCAAGGAGGCCGCCCGCGAGGCGATCGAGATGCCCGACGTCGAGCTGCTGTGCGTGCTCGGGTTCGCCTTCGACCCGCAGGCGCTCGGCGTCACGCAGGACGATGGCGTCACCGTCGAGGCCGGCGACGAGGGCTTCGCCGAGGTCGCTGGCGCACGCCGTCTGGGCCGCATCAAGGTGCTGTTCGTGCGGATGAACGCCGACCTGCTCATGGGCGAGGACCTCAAGAAGACCGGCGCCGGCAACCTCTTCACCGTCTTCGGCGAGCCGGACGTCGAGGTGCGCAGCGCCGGCGAGCACCAGCACGTCGTGGAGCTGCGGGGGGTCGACGTCTACGACCCCACCACCGGCGAGGTGCGCAGCGGCGGCACAGACCAGGTGGCGCTGTGGATGGTGGACACCGCGTACGACGGCGAGTCGTTCTTCGTCCGGCACTGCTACTTCACCGGTGGCAACGATCCGCTGAAGCGGCTGAAGACGGCGCTGAAGGCCGACATCGACGCCGACGCCTGGGCGAGCCTGTACGAGACCGTCTCGCGACCCTTCGGCACACCGGCGACCGGCAGGATCGCGGTGAAGGTCATCAACGACTACGGCGACGAGGTGATGAAGGTCTTCCCCGTCGGCTGACCGGCCGCGACGTGCTCGGCCGCCGCACATGGCGGTCCTGTGGCGGCCCGGACGGCCCAGCGCCGTGGCCCTCGGTCACACCATCGTCGCAGGTCAGAGCACTCTGTCGGTGCGCCGGCGATGTCCGACCCCACCGCTAGCGTCGTACCCATGACCACCGCGGGGGACGTCGTGAGCAGTGCGGCGGGCGACCGCGCCCATGCTGCTGCGCCCACCAGCGCCGTGGTCAGTGCGGGCGCGCCTCCCGTGGTCGGTGCTGCCGGTGGCGCGGGCTCGAGCCCGGCCCACGAGGCGCTGGTCCTGCGTGCCGCGGAGCGGGCCGCCGGTGCGGTGATGCCCGACGAGGCCGTGGCGCTGCTCGGGGCCGCGGTGGACGCGCTGGTCGCCGCGGAGTGGTGGCGGTGCGGTCAGGACACGCTGGGCGGGGCGGTGGTCGAGGTCGAGCGCCACGTCGCGCGCTTGGACGCGGCGCGGTTGCGGCTGCTCGCCGAGGCCGATGCTCGCGGTGTGGGCAAGGGGGCGGGGGCGACGAGCACGGGGGCGTGGTTCGCCCACGCCACCACGTCGCGGCGGTCGGTGGCCGGCGCGCACGTCGGGCTGGCGACCGCCGTCACCAGCGAGCTCGCTGCGACCGGCGATGCGCTGGCTGCCGGTCGGCTGAGCCTGGACCACGCCGGGGTCATCCACCGGGCGATGACCAAGCTGCCCCGCGACCTCGACGCCGAGACCCGTGCGCGGTGCGAGGCGTTCCTCGTGGAGCAGTCCGCGGTGTTCGAGCCCGCCGAGGTCGCCGTGATGGGCACACGGATGCGCCGAGCGCTGGTCGATGACGAGGGACGCGCCGCGGACCGGGAGGAGGGGCGCCTGCTCGCCCGGGAATCCCTGTCCTTCTACGCCGATGATCACGGCGCCTGGCACCTGCGCGGGGTGCTCGCTCCGGAGTCCGGGGCGCGGTTGCACGCCGCCCTGGACCCGCTGATGAAGCCGGCCCCGGCGATCGACGGGGTCCGCGACGACCGCCCTGCCGGTCAGCGCCGCGCCCACGCGCTGACGCACCTGGCCGACACCTTCCTCGCCGGGTCCGGCGCCGCCGGCGACAAGGACCACTCAGGCCCGGGCGCGGTGGGTTCGGGTTCGGTGTTCTCGCCCGCACCCCCGAGCGCGCCGATGCCGGGCTCGGCGCGCATCCACCTGACCGTGACCGTGCCGATCTCCGGGGTGCTGGCCTCACGTGATCCCGGCGCCACGCCTGCGTGCCTGCAGGGCGGGTTCCCGCTCTCGCCCGCGACCCTGGCCGCGATGACCTGCGACGCCGTGGTCACGCCCATCCTCGTCGACGAGCAGGGCTCACCCCTGGACGTCGGGCAGCGCCAGTACGCCTTCCCCCAGCGCGTCCGCGCCGCCATCACCCTGCGCGACGCGCACTGCACGTTCCCGGGCTGCCGGCGCCCGCCCACCTGGTGCCAGGTCCACCACCTCATCACCTACGCGAGCGGCGGACCCACCAGCGAACGCAATGGGACGCTGCTGTGCGGGCACCACCACCGCGTGGTTCACTCCCGGGGTTGGCGCGGGCACCTCGACGGCGCCCGCGTGATCTGGCACCCACCGCACCGCGACGATCCGCACGTCCCACCACCACCGTGGATTCCGGCATTCGACAAGCTCGTCCAGAGCTGGCGAGAACGCTGGACCGATCCGGTCGAGCCCCGCGCCGCCTGAGCGCCAGCCGAGGACCAGACCCAGCGACCCGTCATCGCGAGACCGCCGCGGCCACGAGCAGGACTTCTCTGCCGTCGGGCGAGGCCCACCGTGTGTCGATCCGGCCATGAGCCAGGTATGACGAACTTTCTTGACGCCCGATCGCTGCGAAAGATGTATGTCATAACTCTGGCGACCGAGACCTCCTCAGCGACCCCCCGAGACCGCCAGCTCCGCGGCGATCCGCGCGCGCAGACCGTCGGGCACGGCCGTCGGGCGCTTGGTGGTGGTGTCGACCGTGACGTGGACGACGCTGCCGGTCGCCAGCAGCAGGCCGTCGCGCTGACGGAAGATGCCGAGGCCCCACGTGATGGCCTTCGAGCTCAGGTCGTCGACGCGCAGGCCCACGTCGAGGACGTCGGGGAACGCCCCGGAGGCGCGGAACCGGCACGAGGACGAGGCCACCACCGGCGCGATGCCCGCCGCGTCCGAGAGGTACCCGGCCTCCAGCAGCCACCCCAGGATGGTGGTGTCCATCGCCTGGTAGTAGACGGCGTTGTGCAGGTGACCGAGCACGTCGTTGTCCGAGAAGCGGGTGTCGACGTCCCGGGTGTGGCCGTAGTCCTCGAGCGTCGGCTCCGGCTCGTCGCTCATGTCGACGGGCCATAGACGAGCACCGACGTCGCCACCAGGGCCGGCTTCTCGCCGCCCTCGATCTCCACGGTGACGTCGAGGGTGGCGCGCACCCCGGTCCGTGACGGCTCGGCGGCGCTGAGCGTCGCCACCGACCGCACGCGCGCGCCCGACGGCACCGGCGCGACGAACCGCAGCCGGTCCAGCCCCGCGTTGACCACCGTGGTCGGCTCGTCGAAGGTCACCAGCTCGCCGAGCATCGGCACCAGCAGCGACAGGGTGAGGAACCCGTGGGCGATCGTGGTGCCGAAGGGCCCGGAGGCGGCGCGCTCGGCGTCGACGTGGAGCCACTGGTGGTCGTCCGTGGCGTCGGCGAAGGCCTCGATGCGCTCCTGGTCGACGAGCATCCAGCTGCTGGCCCCGAGGTCGGTCCCCACGGCACCGGTGAGCGCGGAGGCCGAGGCGAAGCGCGTCACGACCGGCTCATGACAGGGGCCCGCCGGCCACGTAGAGCACCTGCCCGGAGACGAACGAGGCCTCCGGGGAGGCGAAGAACGCCACGGCGTTCGCGACGTCCTCGACCTGGCCGACCCGGCGCACGGGCACCTGCTGGGCCGCGGCGGCGAAGAAGTCCTCCGGCGAGGCGCCGGTGCGCTCCGCGGTGGCGCGGGTCATGTCCGTCTCCACGATGCCGGGCGCCACCGCGTTGGCCGTGACGCCGAAGGGCCCGAGCTCGATGGCGAGGGTCTTCGTCAGGCCCTGGATGCCGGCCTTGACCGCGGAGTAGTTCGCCTGGCCGCGGTTGCCCAGCGCGCTCGTCGAGCTCAGCGAGACGATCCGCCCCCACCCGGCCTTCACCTGGTGGGCCTGCACGGCGCGGCTCACGAGGAACGCCCCGCGCAGGTGCACGCCGACCACGGCGTCCCAGTCGTCCTCGGTCATCTTGAACAGCAGGTTGTCGCGCAGGATGCCCGCGTTGTTGACGAGGACCGTCGGCGGGCCGAGCTCGTCGGCGACCCGTGCCACCGCTGCGGCGACGGCGTCGGAGTCGGTGACGTCGGCACCGATCCCCACGGCCCGGCCACCCGTGGAGGCGATGGCCTGCGCGGTCGCCACCGCGGCGTCCTCGGCGAGGTCGACGACGGCCACCGCGCACCCGTCACGGGCCAGACGCTGGGCCGTGGCGGCACCGATGCCGCGCGCCCCTCCGGTGATGATCGCCACCCGGTCCTGGGGCGGGGTGGGGTGGTTCTGGGTCTCTGCCACGGTCACGTCCCTGTCTCTGGAGCCTCGCGGGTATCTCGCGTCGTGCGGACCCCGGCGCGTCGGCGCACCGATGGGCTCGCGGCAAGTCTGCCCTACCCCTGCGGCGGGGCCGTGGACTCCCGCACCACGAGGCTGACGGGCAGCAGCTCCGGCTCGGTGATCTCCTCCCCCGCCAGGGCAGCGCGCACCAGCGCCCCGGCGACGCGTCCGCGCTCGCCCAGCGGCTGCGCCACGGTGGTCAGCGGCGGGTGCGACGTGCTGGCCGCCGGGGCGTCGTCGTAGCCGACCACCGAGAGGTCCCGGGGCACCCGGACGCCCATCTCCGCGGCAGCCCGGAGCGCACCGATCGCCAGCTGGTCGCTCATGGCGAGCACGGCGCTCGGCCGGTCCTCGAGCTCGAGCAGCTCGTACGTGCCGAGCGCCCCGGTGTCGACGTCGTTGGTGGCGCACTCGACCACGCGCACCGCCTCCTCGGGGAGACCGGCGTCGGCGACGGCCCCGCGGACCGCGGCGAGGCGGATGCGCATCACGTCGTAGGTGGCGAACTGCTCACGCTTGGCGTCGGCCATCCCCTGGTAGCCGTCGGGACGCAGGGGCACCGCGAGCACGCCGATGCGCCGGTGGCCCAGCTCGAGCAGGTGACCCACGGCGAGCCGGGCCCCCTGGGCGTCGTCGACGCCCACGAGGGGCACCCGTGCGGTCCGGGGCTGGTCGATGACCACGACGGGGCGCTGCTGGGCGATGACCGCGGCCACCGCCGGCTCGTCCTGGGGCAGCGCTCTGAGGACCCACGCGTCGACGGCGGCGGAGGCGATGACGGCCGCGTCGGTGCGCGAGCGCGTGCCGCTGTGCAGCAGCAGGCCCAGCCCGTCCTGCTGCACCTCGGTGGCGAGGCCGTCGAGGTCGAGCACGGCGGTGGGGTCGGAGAAGGCGTAGGAGACCCCCTGGTCCAGCAGCACGCCGACGGAGCCGGTCCGCCCGCGGCGCAGGCTCGCCCCGCGAGGGTCGGGCGCGGCGAACCCGAGCTCCTGCGCCCGGGCGAGGACCCGGGCCCGCGTGGCGGCCGAGAGCTGGTCGGGTCGGTTGTAGGCGTTCGAGACGGTCGCCCGCGAGAGGCCGAGGTCCTTCGCCAGGGTGAGGAGGGTCACGCGTTCGGCCATGACCCATCGTCGCAGGGGCTCGACAGACGGGCAGGACTGGGTTAGAGTTGTCTGTATCGATCTAGTAGATCGTTACAGATCTTGATCCGCACCGCTCACCCGGAGGAACCACCGATGTCCGCCCGCACCCACCGGCCCACCGCCCGCTCCCTCGTGAGCAGCGCCGTGCGCTGGCTCGACGACTACAGCCTCTGGGCGATGAACCCGTCGATGCCGCCGGCGCACCGCGACGAGCGCCGTGCTCGCGGCTGGAGCGGCCCCGAGGACCAGCGCGTCGTCGTGCGCGAGCTGGTGCGCTGACGACCCAGGCCTCCACCTCACCGGCCTGCCTGCCGATGGACCGACGCCCGTCCCTCGCGACAGGCCTTCCGACACACCCCTCCGTACCCACAGACCAGGAGAACCCCATGTCTCGCAGCACCGCCGACCGTCAGTCCGCGATCCGCTCCTTCTTCACCGCGACCTCGCACTGGATCGACACCTACTCGAGGTCGTCCATGAGCTCCGCCGAGGCCCTCGCCATGCGCGACGCGATCCTCTCCCAGCAGTGGGAGCACGCCGCCGGGAAGAACACGGGCAAGGACAAGCCCGCCCGCACCCGCTGACGTCCCGCACGAACCCCAGCACCACCGGGGCCATCGGCACCACCGGCGCCACGGGTCAACGCAGCAGGCGAGGCCCGGTCAGCGCCGGAGAGCCGCCGCTCGTGCGACGTCGCTGCGGTGGTGCGAGCCCTCCAGCGTGATGGCCCCCACCCCGCCGTAGGCCACCTCGCGGGCCTTCTCCAGGTCGGCGCCCACCCCCACCACGGACAGCACCCGCCCCCCGGAGGAGACGACGCGCCCCAGCCCGTCCAGGGTCGTGCCCGCGTGCAGCACCGCCGCGCCGCTGGCGGCGGCGCCGTCGAGACCGACCACCTCGTCGCCGCCGCGCACCGTCCCGGGGTAGCCGTGCGCCGCGACCACCACGGTGACCGCGCTGCCACCGGCCCAGACCAGCGGCGGGTGCTCGGCGAGGCCGCCGGTCGCCGCCGCGCGCAGCAGCCCCCCGAGCGGGGTGCGCAGACGGGCGAGGACCACCTGCGTCTCGGGGTCGCCGAAGCGCGCGTTGAACTCCACCACCTGGACGCCGCGCGCGGTGAGCGCGAGCCCGCAGTAGAGCACCCCCACGAACGGCGTGCCTCGAGCAGCCATCTCGTCCAGCACCGGCTGGGCCACCCGGGTGACGATCTCCTCGACCATCCCCGGCGGCGCCCACGGCAGCGGCGAGTACGCGCCCATCCCCCCGGTGTTGGGCCCCGTGCCACCGTCGCCCACCCGCTTGAAGTCCTGCGCCGGCTCCAGGGGCAGCGCGCTCACCCCGTCGCTGAGGACGAAGAGCGAGACCTCCGGGCCGTCGAGGAACTCCTCGACCACCACGGTGGACCCCCCGCTCACGCACGCCAGGCCGTGGGCGAGCGCCGCGTCACGGTCGGTGGTGACCACCACGCCCTTGCCCGCCGCCAGGCCGTCCTCCTTGACGACGAACGGCGCTCCCGGCACGGCGAAGGCGTCCAGCGCCGCCTCGACCTCCTCCGGCGTGGACGCGACCCGCGCCATGGCCGTCGGCACGCCGGCCGCCGCCATGACCTCCTTGGCGAAAGCCTTGGACCCTTCGAGCCGGGCAGCCGCCGCGGACGGGCCGAAGCACGCGATCCCCGCCGCACGCACCGCGTCGGCGACGCCGGCCACCAGCGGCGCCTCGGGGCCGATGACCACGAGGTCGGCGCCCAGGTCGCTCGCCAGGGCGCTCACGGACGCACCGGCGACGGGGTCGACCTCGTGGTTCCCCTCGCACCCGGGCTCGGTGGCCGTCCCCGGGTTTCCCGGGGCGCACCACACCGCGCCCACGCCCTCGTCCGCGACCAGCGCACGCACGATGGCGTGCTCGCGCGCGCCCGACCCGATGACGAGGACGCGCGCGGGCTGGTCCGGTGCCACGACCACCGTGCTCAGCCCTCGAGCAGGTCGTGCCGGACGACGTTCTGCTCGCGGTCGGGACCCACCCCGACCACGGAGATCCGCGAGCCGGACATCTCCTCCAGGGCCAGGACGTAGCGCTGCGCCGCGGCGGGCAGCTCGCCGAAGTCACGGACCCCCGTGATGTCCTCGTCCCAGCCCTCGAGGTGCTCGTAGACCGGGGTGGCGTGGTGGACGTCGGTCTGGGTCATCGGCATCTCGTCGTGCCGGACGCCCCCCACGTCGTAGGCCACGCACACCGGGATCTGCTCGACGCCGGTGAGCACGTCGAGCTTGGTGAGCACGAAGTCCGTCACGCCGTTGACGCGCGCGGCGTAGCGGGCGACCACCGCGTCGAACCAGCCGGTGCGACGCGGGCGCCCCGTCGTGGTGCCGAACTCGTGGCCCCGCGCGCGCAGGTCGTCGCCGGACTCCCCCACGAGCTCGGTGGGGAAGGGCCCCTCCCCCACGCGGGTGGCGTAGGCCTTCATGACCGCGACGACGCGGTCGATGCGCGTCGGCGGCACCCCCGTCCCCGTGCAGGCGCCCGCAGCGATCGCCGAGGAGGACGTGACGAACGGGTAGGTCCCGTGGTCGACGTCGAGCATGGTCGCCTGGCCGGCCTCGAAGACCACGGTGTCGCCGCGGTCCAGCGCCCTGCTCAGCTCGAGGGAGGTGTCCCGGATCATCGGGGCGATGCGGTCGGCGTAGCCCATGAGCTCGTCGACCACCTCCTCGACGGCGATGGCGCGGCGGTTGTAGACCTTCACCAGCAGGTGGTTGCGCACGTCGAGGGCCGCGGCGATCTTCTGCGTGAGGATCTTCTCGTCGAGCAGGTCCTGGACGCGCAGCCCCGAGCGGCTCATCTTGTCGGCGTAGGCCGGACCGATGCCGCGGCCGGTGGTCCCGATCTTGGCGTTGCCGAGGAAGCGCTCGGTCACCTTGTCCACCGTGCGGTGGTAGCAGGTGATGAGGTGGGCGTTCGCGGAGACGAGCAGCGAGGAGCAGTCCACACCGCGCGCGGTGAGGGCGTCGATCTCCTCGAAGAGCACGCCCGGGTCCACGACGACGCCGTTGCCGATCACGGGGACCACCCCAGGGGTGAGGATGCCCGACGGCAGCAGGTGCAGCGCGTACTTCTCGTCACCCACCACGACGGTGTGCCCGGCGTTGTTGCCGCCGTTGAACTTCACGACGTAGTCGATGCGGGAGCCGAGGACGTCGGTGGCCTTGCCCTTCCCCTCGTCGCCCCACTGGGCGCCGATCAGCACGACTGCGGGCATGGAGAGCTCCTGGGGTGCGGGGTTCGACGACAGGATCGACGGCGGTGCGTCGGCGCGCGGAGCCGCGTCAGCCACGGCGCTGGGCCCAGGGTATCCGAGCGCGGCGATCGGCAGGCCGCACGGGACGCCGCCCCTGCCGGGCGGCCGTAGGTTGGCCGGCATGAGCGCGACCGCAGCGAGCGAGGACCACCACGACGCCGGGCTCACCCCCGTCCTCGCCGTGGTCAGCGCCGGCACCGCCCGGGACGACGCCGACAGCCTCGACGCCGCCGTCGCGGCGTGGCGGGCGCAGGGGCGTGAGGTCCAGGTGGCCGTGACCGACGGCGCTGCCGAGCTCACCGAGGCTCTCGGTGCCCTGGACGGGCGGCGCCTGGTGCTCCTCGGCGGCGACGGCTCGATCCACGCGATCGTCGGGAGCCTCCACGCGGCCGGGAGGCTGGAGGCGGCCGGGCCCGTGGGCATCGTCCCCCTGGGCACCGGGAACGACCTGGCGCAGAGCCTCCGGTTGCCCGTCGGCGACGTGGAGGGCGCCGCTCGCGTCGCCGTCGGCGCCTCCACCGCGCCCATGGACCTCCTCGTGCGGACCAGCCCAGCGGGCAGGGACGAGCGCGCCGGTAGCGGGGCCGGCGTGACCGAGGACGACGAGGACGACGAGGACGACGCCGGCTGGTACCCGCGCGTGGCCGTCAACGCGGTCCACGCGGGCATCGGGGTCGCCGCCTCCGAGCGCGCCGAGGGCCTCAAGCCCCGCTGGGGGGCCGCGGCCTACCCGCTGGGGGCGGTGGCCGCCGGCGCCGGAGCCCCCGCGCGCCGCCTGGCGGTGCGCGTCGACGACGAGGTGGTCCACGACGGCGACGAGCCGCTGGTGATGGTCACGTTGTCCCTCGGCTCCACCATCGGCGGTGGCGCACCGATCGCACCGGGCGCCTCCCCCCACGACGGGCGGGTGAGGGTGGTCGTGTCCGCCTCCGACACCGTGGTCGCGCGGGCCGGCTACGCGGTCGACGTGCTGCGGGGCCGCCAGCGCGAGCGCGGCGACGTGCGCGCGTGGAGCGGGCGCCGGGTCAGCGTCGAGGACGTCGACGGCGAGCCGTTCGTCATGGACGTCGACGGGGACCTCAGCGCAGCGGTCGCCGCGGTGGCCTGGGAGGTCCGCCACCCCGCCTGGACCGCGGCCGTGCCGGAGGGCTCCGGCTGACAGGTCGCTCGCCGGACCGCCGCACCCGCGAGCGCGTCACGCGGCCGGCAGGGTGAAGCGCACGGTGGCCCCGCCCCCGGAGGTGGCCTCGACCCAGATGCGCCCGCCGTGACGCTCGACGGTGCGGCGGCACGTGGCCAGGCCGATGCCGTGGCCGTTGGCCCTGCGCCCGGTGCGCTCCCCCGCCGCCTCGCCGGCCCGCCCGCCGGCCCGCACCCCGCCGAGCCCGACGCCCGCGGCGCTCCCGGTGGAGAAGACGTCGAAGACGCTCTCGCGCAGCGACGGGGGGATGCCCGGCCCGTTGTCCGCCACGGACACCACCCACCAGGTGCCGGCGCGCTCGGCGCTCAGCCGGATGCGACAGTCCCCCCGCTCCCGCCGGTGGCTCACCGCGTTGCTCACGAGGTTCTGCACGAGCTGGCGCAGCAGCACGGGGTCGGCCATCACCTGCGGCAGGTCCTCCATCACCACCGAGGCCCTGGCCGCGGCCAGGCTCACGCCGAGGTCGGCCAGGGCCTCCGCGGCGGCCGCAGCCACCGACGTCGGGGACGCTGCCAGCTCTGCCCCGCCGGCGCGGGCGTAGGCCAGCAGCGCCTCGATGAGCGACTGCATCCGGGCGACCCCGGCGCGCGAGGTCTCCACCCAGCCCGCGCCGCGCTGGCCCAGCACGGGCGCGTACTCGTCGGCGACGAGCTCGAGGTACCCGCCGACCACCGCCAGCGGCGCCGCGAGGTCGTGGGAGGCGCTCGCGGCGAAGTGCTCGAGGTCGGTGTTGGAGCGCTGGAGCTCGGCGCGGCGCTGCCGGTCGGCGCTGACGTCGGCCATGGCGGCGACGGCGCCCATCACGGTGCCGTCCACCGCGGTCAGGGCCTGGGCCGAGACCAGGGCGGTCCGCCGCGGGAGCCCGACCGGGGCGAGGACCACCTCGACGCCGGCGACGTCCTCGCCGAGGAGCGCCCGGTGCAGCGGCACCTCCGAGAAGGCCAGCGGCGTCACGCCGTCGCCGTGGTAGAGGCCGTAGCGCTCGGAGTGCTCGGCGGCGCTGACGTCCGGGTCGGGGTAGCCGCCGTGCCACTCGCGCGCCGCACGGTTGAACAGGGTGAGGCTGCCCGAGGCGTCGCAGGCGACCACCGCGACGTCGATGGTGTCGAGCACCGCGTCCATCATCTCCGAGCGGGAGGCGCTCTCCGCGTAGAGCAGGTCCAGCAGCGCACGGCGCTGCTCGGCCAGGGCCGCGGAGCGCGCGGCGGCGAGGGTCTCGCGGCGGCGCCCCAGCAGCCCGGAGGTCATGCGGGCGAGGTCGCGCAGCGAGGCGAGGTCGTGCGCGCCCAGCTCCAGCGGGGAGTCGTCGAGCACGCACAGGGTCCCCAGCAGGTTCCCCTGGGCGTCGTGCAGGGGCGCGGACGCGAAGCCGCGGACGGCGCCGCTGCGCCCGTCGACCCACGGGTGGCCCGCCCAGCGGGGGTCGGCGCGGGCGTCGGGGGTGTGGACCACCTCGTCGTCCGTCACGCAGGCGTCGACGGTGGAGGGGTCGACGGCGGAGGGGTCGACGGCGGAGCGTTCCAGACCGCCGAGGCGGCGGCCCCACTCGCACAGCGACTCCTCGCGCGGGACGCTCAGCGGGAGCGGACCCTCCCCCGGGCCGCTCCGGCCCCCCACGGCGTCGCCCCGTGCGCCGCGCTGCTGCACCAGGCAGTGCTGCTCGTGCTCGCCGATGACGTTGAGGCTGGCCTGGGCGGCCCCCGTGAGCGTCACGGCGAGGCGCAGCGCCGCTCGCACGTCCGGCTCGTCGCCGAGGACAGCGCTGCCCGCCTCGAGCCCGTGCTCGGCCAGCGCGGCGAGACGCTGCCGCTCGGCGTCCGCGGCGCCCGCGGTGCCCGCGGTGCCCGCAGCCAGCCCCGCGCTCATCGGGCACCGATCGTCGACGGCGCGCGCACGGCGAGCTCGTGCTGCGCGAGGGACTCCACGGAGGCGCGGTGCGCCGCCCGGGCGGCGAGGGTGGCCGCGGCGGACCGCGACCCCGCCCGCAGCGGCAGGTCGACGGTGACCGTGGTCCCCTCGCCGGGGCGCGAGGCGAGCCGCAGCTCGCCGGCGTGGTGCTCGACGATCGAGCGCACGATGGTCAGGCCGAGCCCCGTCCCCGGGATCGCCATCTCGTGGGCGTTGGAGGCCCGGAAGAACCGCGAGAACAGCTGCGCCTGCTCCTCGGCGGGGATGCCGATGCCGGTGTCGGCGACCTCGAGGACCACGGAGCCCTCCACCACGCGGGTGGCCACGCGCACCCAGCCGCCGGCCGGGGTGAACTTCACCGCGTTGGAGACCAGGTTGGTCACCGCCCGCTCCAGCTGGCCGGGGTCGGCCATGACCAGCGCGTCGGGCTGGGTGACCTCCAGCGCCACCGTGACCTTCCCCTTCTCCGCCGCGGGACGCAGCGACTGCACGACGACGGCGGCGATCTCGGCCAAGGCCACCTCCTCGTAGGTCACGCGGTAGGCCCCGGACTCGATGCGCGAGAGGGTCAGCAGGTCCTCGATGAGCGATCGCAGGCGCGCGGCGTTGCGCTCGACGATGACGAGCATGGCGTCCATCGCCGGCGGCACGTCGCCGCCGTCGCCCTCGCGCACCATCTCCAGGTACCCCGCGATGGAGGTCAGGGGCGTGCGCAGCTCGTGGCTGACGGTGGACAGGAAGTCGGTCTTCGCGCGGTCGACCTCCTGGAGGCGCTCGACGAGCGCCTCCTGCTGCGCGAGGAGCCGCGAGACCACCAGGGCCCGGCCGAGGTCGGCGGCCACGGACGCGATGAGGGCGATCTCGTGCTCGCGCCAGCGGCGCGGAGCGGTGGTCTGGAGGACGGCGAGCAGCCCGAGGGTCTCCGGGCCGGCGCCGACGGGGACGGCCACCGCTGCCCGCGCGCCGGTCCGTGCGACGAACGCCGGCATGAGGTTCTCCCCCTCGGGGACCACCGAGGTGTCGTGGCTGACCCACCGCGACATCGCCGCGTAGATCGCCCGCGAGCGTTCGGCCGCCTCGCGGTCGTACTCGGCGTCCCCGGTGGCGGACGGCAGCGGCGCCAGCGGTGGGCGCATCCACTGCCGCTCCATCTCGGTGCGGTCGTCGGCCTGGATCTGGCGCACGTAGACGCGGTCGACGCCCAGCTGCTCCCCGAGCCGGCGCAGCGCCTCGTCGACGGGGTCACCGGTGCCGATGCGGTCGCGGACGGCGCGGCTGATCTCCACCGCGACCTGCTGCTGCTCCTCCGCCGCGGCCTGGACGGTGCGCAGCCGGTCGCTCTCCGCGGCGAGGGCGTTGAGCGAGGAGGCGACCAGGCGCACCTCCGTCGGCCCCGCGGCGGTGTCGGCCCTCGCGTCGTGCTCACCGGCCGAGAGCCTCCCGAGGACGGTGACCACCTCGCCCAGCGGCCCGACGAGCGAGCGGTGGAGGCGGGCGTGGACGACCCACGCGGCGACCAGGGCGCCGGCGAGCGCCAGGGCGGTCAGCGTCAGGATCCGCGCCTGGGACTCCTGGGCGTCCACCACGGCGGCGCGTCCACGCTGGTCCGCCAACGTCGCGAGCTGCTGGTTCTGGGCCCGGTAGGCGTCGAACGTCCGCTTCTGGGTCAGGGCGTCGGCCAGCGGGACGGGCTCGTCGGTAGCCGGTGACGCGGCGATCGGGTCGGCCCAGTCGGCGAACCACTGCCGGGCGATGGCGCCCTGACGCTCCACGAGCCGCTGCTCGTCAGGGCTCACCGCCTGCGCCCGCGCGCGGGCCATCGCCTCGGGGAAGCTGGCGCGGCCCTCGTCGTAGGGCTCGAGGAACTCCCGGTCGCCGGTCAGCCGGTACCCGCGGACGCCGGTCTCGGCGTTGGTCATGCTCAGCAGCATCGCGGCGTTGGCGCGCTCCAGCCCGGCCAGGCGCAGCTCCTCGTCGCGGGTGGCACCGACGGCCGCCGCGCTGGCGATCCCGACGCTGCCGACGAGCACCAGGAGGACCAGGTACGCCGCGGACGTCGCGCGCAGCCGGCGCGCGAGCGACTGGCCCACCCAGCGCAGGCGCCAGGTGAAGGCGGAGCGCGGCAGCCAGCCGCGGCGCCGCTCAGGGCCGGTCCAGGCCGTGCCGCTCCGGTCGGGGCTGCTCCGCTCCGGGTCCGTCGGCTCGGGGCCGCTCCACCCCCGGCGGGTGCTCTCGCGTCGTTCCTGCGACGTCCTCATGACGCGCCTCCGCTCGTGGACAGGGCCAGGGGAGAGGGGTCGCTCTCGTCACCGAAGCCGGTGCGCGTCATGACCCCCCACTCCACCTGGCGCCGGGTGAGGGCCTGCCACAGCCCCTGGACCCGCCACAGGGCGGTGAGCTGGCGGTAGCCGAGGTTCTCCCCGACCGCCGCGGCCGCGGCGGTCAGCAGGTCGCGCCAGCGCCCGTAGCGGTGATAGCTGAACTCCTCGACGGCGAGCGCGGCCAGCGACACGAGGATCGCGTACGCGTAGGCCACGAGCAGCAGCGCGAGCGCGGTGTCGGGGCGCACCACGCCCAGGACCAGCCCGGCGGGGACGAGGAGCACGCCGGCGAGCTCGAGCACGGGGGCGGCAAGCTCGAAGACGACGTAGTAGGGCAGGGCGACCAGGCCGATGCGGCCGTAGCGGGGGTTGCCGATCATGGCTCGGTGCTTCACCAGCACCTGCCACAGGCCCCGGTGCCAGCGGCGCCGCTGGCGCGCGAGGACGGCCAGGGTCGACGGCACCTCCGTCCACGTCACGGGCTCGGCGACGAAGACGACGCGGTAGTCCTCGAGGGCCCGGGCGACCCCCGGTGCGGCGGCCGCGCCGGGCGCACGGGCCGCGGCGGGGGCGTGGCCCGCGCCCGCACCGGCAGCACCGACCTGACGGCCCTCGTGGCGTGCCCGGCGGCGGGCGTCGCGCAGGTGCCGGTGGACCCGCACGCACAGCTCGAAGTCCTCACCGATGCAGTCGGGGTCCAGCCCGCCGATCTCCACGACGAGGTCGCGGCGGTACAGGCCGAAGGCACCGGAGATCAGCACGAGCGCCCCGAGGCGCGACCAGCCGCTGCGACCGAGCATGAACGCGCGCAGGTACTCCACCACCTGGATGCGCGCCAACCACCCGCGTGGCATCCGGGCCTCCACGACGCGTCCGGCCACCACGCGCGAGCCGTTGACCGCCCGCACCACCCCGCCGGTGGCGACCACGCGCAGGGGGTCGTCGATGAAGGGCTTGGCGACGGTGAGCAGCGCGTCGGGGTCGAGGATGGAGTCGGCGTCGACGAAGCACAGCAGGTCGCAGGTCGCCGCGTTGATGCCGGTGTTCAGCGCGTCCGAGCGTCCTGAGCTCTCGGTGCGCACCACCAGCAGGCGGGTGCGTGCGTCCCGCGGTGCGTGGACGGAGAGCACGCGCCCGCGGTAGGGCACCGTCCGCGCCACCTCCCGGTCGACGGCGACGAGGTCGTGCTCGGCCTCCAGGAGGGCGAAGGTCTCGTCGGTGGACCCGTCGTCGACGACGACCACCTCGTGGACGGGGTAGCGCAGCGCGAGCATCGCCGAGACGGCCGGGACGATGCCGGCCGCCTCGTCGTGGGCTGGCACCACCACGGAGATCGACGGGGCCATCGGGGAGGTGAGCACCTCGTCGTAGGCCGCGAAGGGCGCCCGTCGCAGGTGGTGGGCGAAGTCGGTCGCGGCGAGGAGCACGAGCAGGAGGTAGGAGGTGTTGATCGCCAGGAAGTAGACGAGGACGGGCCAGGCCGTGACGTCGAAGAACGTCGTCAGAGGACCTTCCAGCGCGCTCACGAGGACGCCCCGGCGACGACGCGCTCGCGCACGTCCCGCGGGAGCACCGCCGCCAGCGCCGCGGCGCCGTCCTGGGCCACCACGGGGTCGGGGTCGTCGGCGAGGTCCGCCAGGAGCCCGGCGCTGGAAGGCACCCCGAGGGCGCCGAGGGCTCGGGCAGCGGCGGCGCGCAGCACCGTGGGGCGGTCCGCGGCGCTGGCCGCGACGAGGACGTCGAGGGCGCCGGGGGTGCCGAGGCGCCCCAGGGCCGTGACCGCTGCGGCGGCCACCTCGGGCACGTCGTCGTGGCGGGCGGTGTCCACGAGGCGGTCGAAGGCGCTCACGGCGCCGAGGCGCCCCAGCACCTCGGCGGCCGTGGTGCGCTCCAGCGCGGCCGCGGACATCAGGGAGACCGCGACCGCGGGCGCGCCGGGCGCGCCCACGTGGAGCAGCGCCTGCGCCACCACGGTGACGGGCAGCGCCCTGTGGTGGCGCCCGAGGCCGGCGAGCAGGGGGCCCACGGCGCGCGGGGAGCCGATGCGGCCCAGCGCGCGGGCGGCCACGGCGCGCACCTCGTCGTCGGGGTCGGTGAGCAGGCCGATCAGCGCGTGCACCGCCGTGACGTCGCGGGCGCGCCCGAGCAGGTCTGCGGCGCGCACCCGCCTCAGGGCGCCTCGGCGGTGCAGGTCGCGTCCGGCGCGGGCGAGGACACCGCGGGCGGCGAGCACGGTGACCACCCCGTCGCGGGAGTCGCCGCGCACCTTGCCGAGCAGGCCCACGACCGCGGGCTCGACCGCGGCCCAGGTGCGGGCGTCCGCCCCGGCGAGGCGGTCGACCGCCGCGGAGACCTCGCCGGGCTCACCGGCGGCCAGCTCCATGAGCACGCCGCGCAGCGGGGCGGCGGCGCGGCGACGGCGCTGGGCCCCGCGCCGGCGCAGCGCCCGGCGGCCGGCGATCGCGAGGGCGAGGCCCACCGCGACCAGCGTCATGACGGCCAGCGCGAGGGCGATGACGCCCTCGAGGGTCGCCGGGCTCGCGGTGACCGCCGTGATCGCGGCTGCGGGCGCGACGGCCGGGGTCACCGGCTCGCGGTGGCCGCGCGGGAGAGCACGGCGTTCACGCGGGTGACCAGCTCCCGCGGGCTGAACGGCTTGACGACGTAGTCGTCCGCGCCCGTCGCGAAGCCCGCCGTCACGTCGGCCTCCTGGGCCTTGGCGGTGAGCATGATCACCGGGATGGACGCGGTGGCGGGGTTGCGGCGCAGGTCCGCGGTGACGTCCAGGCCGGAGAGCCCGGGCATCATGAGGTCGAGGACGCACAGGTCCGGGCGCTCGCGCCGGGCCCCCTCGAGAGCGGCGAGACCGTCCCCGACCGCGATGACGCGGTGGCCGGCCTGCTCCAGCTTGAAGGCGACGAGGTCGCGGATGTCGGTGTCGTCGTCGGCGATGAGGATGGTGGTCACGCCTGGGCCTCCTGCATGAGAGCGTCGAGCACACGCGTGAGGTCACGACGCGTGAAGGGCTTGGGGAGCAGGGCGTCGGCGCCCAGCGGTGCGAGGTCGTCGGGCTCGATGACCGAGGTCATGACCGTGCGGCACGCCGCCGTCCGCTCGTCGGCGCGCAGGGCGCGGACCACCTCGGTGCCGTCGATACCGGGCAGCCCGACGTCGACGATGGCGATCTCGGGGTGGTGCGCCGTCGCGAGCTCGAGGCCGTCCTCGCCGTTGTCGGCCGAGCGCACGTCCCAGCCGCGCCGGGCCAGGTGCGTGCAGAGCAGCGTGCGCACGTCGTCGTCGTCCTCGATGACGAGGGCCTTGCCGCTGCGTCCGCCCGTCACCGGCGGTGGGTCCTCGATGCTCACCCGAGCACTGTCGGCATCCCCGGGCGGGACCTTGAGCGGCGAGCCGCCGAGGCGACGCGGCGTGGGGCGGTGCTGCGCTGGGCTGTCAGCCGGCGGTGAGCCGCTCCGCCAGCTCCACCCCGAGCTCGTGGCCCGAGGTCCACGCGCGGGAGACCTTCGACGGTCCGCCCCAGCCGTCACCGCAGACCCCGAGGTGGCCGTCGGCGAGCGCCGCGAGGTGGAAGGGCTCCTCGTGCCCGCGCTGGGGGGCGGACAGCGACCACCGCATCGCCCCCGCGTCCAGCGGCGCGGGGACGTCGTCGACGCCGAGCAGCGCCGCCGCGCGCGCGAGGACGTGCGTGACCACCTCGCCCGGTCGCTGCAGGTGCCCGGCGGCGTAGGACGGGAGCGTGTGCACCACGAGCACCGCCTGGTCGTCGCCGCGGCGGCGCCCGTCGTCGAGGACGAGCGAGACCATCGGTTCGCCCGGCCCTCGGGCGCCGGCCCCGGGCCCCCCGATGCCGTCGTCGGTGACGAAGGCGGCGTCGAGGGCCGGCCACCACCGCTCCTGCCAGCGCCCCCACACCACGATCGACGGGTCCCACGGCGTGTCGAGCAGGTCGCGGGCCGCGGCCAGCGCGGGAGCGTCGGCGGCCTCGAGCAGGGCGCTGGCCTGGGGGTCCGGCATGGCCAGGACCACGGCGTCGCTCACCTCGCCGTCGACGGCCGGGAGCCCGTCGCGGACCCCGACGGACGTCGCCGCGGCGTCGTGCGCCACGTCGAGACCCTCGGCCAGCGCGTCGGCGAGCCCGCGCAGCCCGCCGGGGGCGCGCCAGCGCAGCGGACCGGTCTTCGTGCCGGTCACCCCGCGGGGACCGGCGAGGTGGAAGGTGTCGGTCCACGGCGCCACGACGCCCGCCCGGGCGAGCCGGTCGACGACCGCGGCGAACCCGTCGTCACCGGCGCGGGGCGCACCGGTGCCCAGGTGGCGCGGGTCGCCGTCGACGGTGAAGTACGCGGCGCCGGTGTCCACGAGGTGGTCGGGCAGCGCGCCGCCGCGCAGGGTCCGGCCGCCGAGCCGCCCCCCGGGACGCCGGCCGCGGTCGCGCACACGGACGTCCACGCCTGCCTCGCGCAGCGCCCGGGCGCACGCCAGCCCGGACAGGCCGGCGCCGAGGACCGTCGCGCGCGGCGTGCTCACCGCTGCGTCGTGGGGCGGGCGGCGATGACGTCCGCGTGCTCGGCGTCGCACTCGACGATCAGCGCGTGGACACGGGTGGCCTCGTCGTCCTCACCGATGGTCGCGGCGGCGCGCCCCAGGGCTCCCAGCGCGCGCAGGAACCCGCGGTTGGGCTCGTGCGTCCACGGAACGGCGCCCGCACCCCGCCACCCGGCGCGGCGCAGCGCGTCCAGCCCGCGGTGGTACCCGGTGCGGGCGTAGGCGTAGGCCGCGACGGTGGCCCCGGGCTCCTCCGCGGTCTCTGCGGTCTCGGCGAGCACCGCCCACGCCAGGGACGCCGCCGGGTGCTCGGCGGCGGCGTCGGCCGCGGAGACCCCCTCGTCCAGGAGCGCGGCCACGTCGGCATCACCCCCGTCACGGGGCAGGAGCGTCGCGGGAGGACCGGTGGTCGGGGAGGGCAGCAGGTCGGCCATGGGGCCATCATGCGCGGCGGCGTCCACCCGCGGGGCGGCGCCCGCACCGTCGCTCCGCGGGAGGGCGCCGTACGCCTGCACCGGTGTGTGGCGCAGGTCACGACGATCCCGGCCACGACCTGCACTACGCTGTAAGGGCGCTGGAGAGAGCCGGCGCGCCGCCTTCTCTTGCGCGGGGGTGACGACGATGGACCTCCTCGGGGACGCCGGCCGCGTCGTGCCCACGGGTGGGCGCGACCGCGGTCGCAGGTGCGACGAGCCGGACGACGAGACCGCCGGCGCTCGTGCGGCGAGCCGATGCCCTGTCCCGAGCGGCGTGAGCGTGAGCGCTCGGTGCGGTGAGGTCCACGTGGTGCTCCGCGGTGAGGTCGACCTGGACCTCGGTGACGACCTCCTCGTCGCGGCGGCCGCAGCCCTGGAGCCTCAGGAGCCGGTGCGCGTGGACGCGCGAGACGTCACCTTCATGGACTCGACCGGCGTGGCCTTCCTCGCCCGGGTGGCCTCGAGGGCTCCGGCCCCCGTCGTCCTCGTCGACCCGCCGGACCTCGTGCGCTTCCTCGTCCGCCTCACGACGGTCGCGAGCATGCTCGAGATCGTCCGGTCCTGTCCCGATGACGAGGAGACCGCCGATCGCCGCGGGAGCGCGCCCGGCTGAGCGTCGCGCCTCGGTGCCGGAAGGCGGGACCGTCGGGACCCCGACGACCCCGCCCCCCTGATCGGCCGGCGTCAGCGCAGGCGGGTACCTGCCGAGCGGAGGTGCTGGCAGGCCTCGACCACGCGGGCCGCCATGCCCGCCTCGGCCACCTTGCCCCAGGCGCGCGGGTCGTACGTCTTCTTGTTGCCCACCTCGCCGTCGACCTTGAGCACGCCGTCGTAGTTCTTGAGCATGTAGTCCGCGACCGGGCGGGTGAAGGCGTACTGCGTGTCGGTGTCGACGTTCATCTTCACCACGCCGTAGTCCACCGCGTCGGAGATCTCCTGCTCGCTGGAACCCGAGCCACCGTGGAAGACCAGGTGGAACGGCTTGTCCTTGCCGGTCTCCTTGCCGACCGCCTCCTGGGCGTTCTTCAGCACCTCGGGACGCAGCTTGACGTTGCCGGGCTTGTACACACCGTGGACGTTGCCGAAGGTGAGCGCGGTGAGGTAGTAGCCCTTCTCACCCGTGCCCAGGGCCTTCGCGGTGGCCAGGGCGTCCTCGGGGGTGGAGTAGAGCTTGTCGTCGATCGCGCCCTCGACGCCGTCCTCCTCGCCGCCGACGACGCCGATCTCGATCTCGAGCACGATCTTGGCGGCGGCGCACTGCTCGAGGAGCTCCTCGGCGATGACGAGGTTCTCCTCCACCGGCACGGCCGAGCCGTCCCACATGTGCGAGTTGAACAGCGGGTCCTGGCCGGCGGACACCCGGTCCCGGGAGATGGCGAGGAGCGGGCGGACGAAGCCGTCGAGCTTGTCCTTGGGGCAGTGGTCGGTGTGCAGGGCGATCGTCACGTCGTAGTTGGCGGCGACGGTGCGCGCGTACTCGGCCAGCGCCGTGGCGCCGCTGACCATGTTCTTGATGGTCGAGCCGGAGGCGTACTCGGCGCCACCGGTCGAGATCTGGATGATCCCGTCGCTCTCGGCCTCGGCGAAGCCCTGGATCGCAGCCGTCACCGTCTGGCTGCTCGTGATGTTGATCGCCGGGTAGGCGAAGCTGCCCTCCTTGGCGCGGTCGAGCATCTCGGCGTAAGCGGCGGGCGTGGCGATGGGCATGGGACTCCTCCAGGGTGGAAGGGCGGACCGGCTCGGGCCGGCTCGGACCCTGACGATCCTTTCACCGATCCGTCGGGACGTCTCCGGGGGTCCGGTGGTTCAGGCGGTGCCGAGCGTCTGGCCGGGCCGCTGGCCGAAGGCGTGGCGCCGGACCCACGCGTGCAGCGCGATCGCGCCCGCCGCGGCGACGTTGATCGAGCGGGTGGAGCCGAACTGCGTGATCTCCAGGATCGCGGCGCAGCGTTCGCGGGCGGCACCGCTGAGACCCTCGCCCTCGCTGCCCAGCAGCAGGACGCACGCCGCGGGCAGGTCGTAGGTCTCCAGCGGGGCGGTACCGGGGCCGGTGTCCAGGCCGAGGAGCGGCAGCGCCCGTCCGCTCGGCCCGGCGGTGGACGCCCACGCGGCGAGCGCCTCGGCGTCGGGGTGGTGGTGGACCTGCAGGTACCGGTCGGTGACCATCGCGCCGCGGCGGTTCCACCGACGGCGCCCGACGACGTGGACCCCCGCGACGCCCATGGCGTTGGCCGTGCGGACCAGCGAGCCGAGGTTGAGGTCGTGGCCCACGTTCTCCGCGGCCACGTGCACCGGGTGGGCGCGGGCGGCGAGGTCGGCGCGGACCGCCTCCAGGCTCCAGTACCGGTAGCGGTCCTCCACGTTGCGGCGGTCGCCCCCGGAGAGCAGCTCTGGGTCGTAGCGCTCGGCCGCCTCGCCCGCGGGCCGCTCGCCCTGCCACGGCCCGACCCCGACCTGTCGCGGCTCGCTCACGCTCGGGGACTCGTCGTGCGGGTCGACCCCTCCCGTCGCCACGTCCGTCATCGTGGCACCCCGTGCGCGGGTCCCCCGTGCGGCCACGGACCGGCTGGCTCACGACGGCATCCAGCCGGGTCCCAGAATGGTGCACCGCGGCAGGATGTTGCACCAGCCGCACGAGACCACTCTTCTCCGTGACTCATGCCGCAATCCCGCCCTCCGGACCCCTGCAGCAATCTGTCGGCGCCGCGTGGGGCGACCTGCCGCTCGGGTGACCGACCCGTCCCTGTCCACGCCGCGTCGGGCGACCCGCCGCTCGGGCGACCGGTCTGGGCCGTTCGCCGCGCAGGGCCGCACCGAGCGCTCAGCGCGCCTACCCTCGAGCGATGACCTCCTCCCGCTCGCGCTCGGCCTGGCTCACCGACATGGACGGGGTTCTGGTCCGGGAGGGCCACGCCATCGACGGGGCAGCCGAGTTCCTCGACCGCCTCCGCGACCTCGGCCGGCCCTACCTCGTGCTGACCAACAACTCGATCTTCACGCCCCGGGACCTCTCGGCACGTCTGTCCCGCAGCGGGCTGACCGTCCCGGAGGAGAACATCTGGACCTCGGCGCTGGCCACGGCCCAGTTCCTCGCCGACCAGGTCCGGTCCGGGTCCACGACGGGCCCCGTCGGCTCGGCCTTCGTCCTCGGGGAGGCGGGCCTGACCACGGCGCTGCACGAGCACGGCTTCGTGCTCACCGACACCGCTCCGGACTACGTGGTGCTCGGTGAGACGCGCACCTACTCCTTCACCGCCATCACCCAGGCCATCCGCCTCATCGAGGCCGGAGCGCGGTTCATCGCCACCAACCCCGACGCCACCGGGCCGTCCCTGGACGGCAGCCTGCCGGCCACCGGGGCCATCGCGGCGCTCATCGAGCGGGCGACGGGCCGCAGCCCCTACTTCGTGGGCAAGCCCAACCCCATGATGTTCCGCTCGGCCCTGAACCGCCTCGAGGCGCACTCGGAGTCCACGATGATGGTCGGCGACCGGATGGACACCGACGTCGTCGCGGGCATCGAGGCCGGGCTCGAGACCGTTCTGGTCCTCACCGGGTCCACAGCGCTGGACAAGGTGGCGACCTACCCGTTCCGCCCGCACCGCATCGTGGACTCCATCGCGGACGTCGTCGAGCTCGTCTGACCGTGTCGGACTGGTTCGCCTCCTGGCTCGACCCCGACGCCGCGTCGTTCACCGCCGCCGGGGTCTACGCGTTCGTCTGGACGCTGGTCTTCCTCGAGACGGCCGTCCTCGTGCTCTTCTGGCTCCCCGGCGACACCATCCTCTTCACCGCCGGCCTCATCGCCGCGGCGCCGGGCTCCGGGGTGGACATCCGGCTGCTGGCCGCAGGGACGGTCGCCGCCGCCATCGCCGGAGACACCCTGGCGTACGCCACCGGCCGGCGCCTGGGCCGTCCGTGGCTGGAGAGACACCCCGAGAAGGTGCTGCGCTACCTCCACCGGGCGGAGGCCTTCTACGAGCGCTTCGGCGTCGGCGCGGTGGTGGTGTGCCGCTTCATCCCCTGGGCCAGGGTGTTCGTGCCCGTGCTCGCGGGCGTGGCGAAGATGCCCTACCCGCGGTTCGTCGTGGCCAACGTCGTGGGGGCGCTGGTGTGGGGCGCCGGGCTGACGACGATGGGGTGGGCCGCGGCGCAGATCCCCGCGGTGAAGAACGTCGCCTACGTCATCGCCGCCGTCGCCGTCCTCGCGTCCTTCGTGGTTCCCCTGGTGATGCGCGTCCGGAGCACGCGCAGGCAGGCGGCCGAGCGCTCGCAGCGGGTGGCTGCGCCCCGGACGGGCGACCCGTCGGCTCCCGAGGACGGTCCGACGCCGGAGGGGTGACCTCCGCGGCGGACGCCCCAGGCCCGTCATCGCCGGAGGCCATGGTGCTCTCGTCGGCCACCACCTGGTCGTCCGCACGGCGATGCGGCACGGCACGCTCGGCGCCCGGGAGCACCTGCCTGCGGGCTGCGGCTGCTCGAGCGACCTGGCGGAGCGTGGGCCCGACGAGAGCCGCCGCACCCCCTCTCCGATCCCGCCTGGCTCGTCGAGCGGTGGAGCCGCGGGGCTCAGAGCCCCAGGTCGTCCTTGGTGAACGCGCTCAGGTACCGCAGCCCTGCCGCCTCGACGACCTCGCGGGCTCCCGTGGCGCGGTCGAGGATCACCGCCACCCCCACGACGTCGGCACCCGCCTCCCGCAGCGCCTCGACGGCGGTCATCACCGACCCGCCGGTGGTCGACGTGTCTTCCACCGCCACCACGCGGCGACCCGCGACGTCGGGACCCTCCACGCGCCGCTGCAGGCCGTGGGCCTTGGCCTCCTTGCGCACCACGCACGCGTCCAGCGTCCGCCCCCGAGCCGCCGCGGCGTGGAGCATCGCGGCGGCCACCGGGTCGGCGCCCATGGTCAGCCCGCCCACGGAGCCCGGGGCCAGGCCCGCCTCGTCGAGCAGGTCGAGCAGCACCGAGCCGACGAGCGGCGCCGCCTGGGCGTGCAGGGTGATGCGGCGCAGGTCGACGTAGTAGTCGGCCTCGGGGCCGGAGGACAGGGTGACCTTGCCGCGGACCACCGCCAGGTCGACGATCAGCTGGCGCAGGCGGTCCCGGTCGGTCATGGGGCCAGGGTAGGGGCGTGGTGAGCACGGGCGGTCGGCCTGCAGGAGCCCTACGCCCCACGCCCCACGCCCCACGCCCCACGCCCCACGCCCCACGCCCCACGCCCCACGCCCCACG
>JARIBR010000170.1 GCA_029258695.1 Quadrisphaera sp. | reverse complement strand
GTGCTGGCCGAGGAACTGGCCGCTGCGGCTCAGCGGCTCTGGAGCGCCGTCGAGGATGACGTTGCCGCCGGGCAGCTCGCGCCGGCCCTTCGAGCCGTAGGTGAACAGCACCCCGATGCCGCCGTCGACGTCGACGAAGGAGTCCCGCTTCGTGGCCCCGGTCCTCGCCGAGACGTCGTAGAAGGCGTCCTTGCGCTCGGTGAGGTGGGCCCCGAGCTGCTTGAGGATCAGCGCCCGGTCGTGGAACCCCAGCTCGCGCAGCGCCGGGCCGCCCACCTGGCGGGCGAAGTCCGCGGCAGCCCCCGCGTCGGCGGTGGTGGTGGCGATGCGGGCGACCGGCTCGGACGTGGAGGCGTCGAGGATCGGCGTCGTCTCACCGGTGGGCTCGGTCCAGCGCCCGGCGACGTAGGAGCGGACCGGCGGCGCGTCGGAGGCGCCTCGGCGGGTGGTGGTGGTGCTGGTCATCGTCGACCTCTCTCGGGGGCTGTCCAGACGGTGGAGCGGTGCTCACCAGGCGTAGAAACCCTGGCCGCTCTTGCGGCCCAGGTGCCCGTCGGCAACCTTGCGCCGCAGCAGCTCGGGCGGCTCGAAGCGGGGCCCCAGGGTGGCGGCGAGGTGCTCGGCGATGCCGAGGCGCACGTCGAGCCCGACCACGTCCGTCAGGCGCAGGGGGCCCATCGGGTGCTTGTAGCCGAGCACCATCGCGGCGTCGACGTCCTCCGCGCTCGCGACGCCGGCCTCGACCATGCGGATCGCCTCCAGGCCCAGCGCCAGTCCGAGGCGGCTGGACGCGAACCCGGGTGAGTCGGCGACGACGATGGCCGTCTTGCCCATCGCCGCCACCCACCCGCGGGCCCGCTCGACGAGGTCGTCGGCGCTCGCGGGGCCGCGGACCACCTCGACCAGCTTCGAGGCGGGCACGGGGTTGAAGAAGTGCAGACCCAGGAAAGGACGAGCAGGGGCGACCGACAGGCCCAGCTCACCGATGCCGATGGACGAGGTGTTCGTCGCCAGGACCGCGCCGGGGGCGAGCGCCGCGTCGAGGTCGGCGAGAACCCGGGACTTCAGCGCCGGGTCCTCCGGGACGGCCTCGACCGCGAGGTCGGCGCCGGCCAGGGCGGCGGCGCCGACGCCGGCGTCCAGGCGCGCGAGCACGGCGTCGACGGGCTCGGTGAGCTTGCCGCGCTCGTGCGTGGCCGCCACCGCGTCAGCCACACGGGCGCGGGCGGCGGCGGCCAGCTCCTCGTCAGCGTCGGCGATGGTCACGCGGGCGCCGGCGAGGAGCATCGCGTGGGCGATGCCCGCGCCCATGGTCCCGCCGCCGAGCACGCCGACGCGCTCCGGGACGGTCGGTGACGTCGTCGAGTCGTCGTCGTCGCTCATGACCGGCCTTTCCCGCGGCGCTCGAGGAACGCGGTCATCCGCTCCACCTTCTCGTCGGTCTCGAAGAGCACGGCCTCGGCGACGTCGTCGAAGGCGGGGTGCGCGCCGGGCGGCATCCGCATCGCGAGCTTGGTCAGGCGCAGCGCGAGCGGGGCGGAGCGCAGCACCGTGTCGGCGAGGGCGTGCGCGGCGTCGAGCAGCGCGTCGGGCTCGACGACCTCCCCGAGCAGCCCGGCACCCAGGCACTCGTCCGCATCCAGAACGCGCCCGGCGAGGAGCACCTGCTTGGCCAGCGGTTCGCCCACGAGGTCGCGCAGCCGCCACGTGGCGCCGGCCGCGGCCATGATGCCGAGCCCGGGCTCGGGGTTGCCGAAGCGGGCGCGGGACGTGCCGATGCGCAGGTCGCAGGCGTAGGCCAGCTCGGCTCCCCCGCCCAGCGCGGGCCCGTCGACGGCGGCGATCGTCGGCATCGGCAGGGCCGCCACGCGCTCGAACAGCGAGGAGTTGATGCCGCGCAGCGCGTCCTCGCGGCGGCGCTCACGCAGCTCGGCGATGTTGGCCCCGGAGACGAAGATCCCGTCCCCGCCCGCGAGCACCAGGACGCGGGGGCGACGTTCGAGGTCGGCGCACAGCTCGTGCAGCGCGCCGACGAGCTCGGCGTCGATGGCGTTGCGGGTCTCGGGCCGGTCGATGCGGGCCACGACGCGGTCGTCGCGGTCCTCGACGTGCAGGCCGCCGGGAGCCCAGGAAGGCGTCGCGGCCGCGTCATCCTCTCCCGGGCTGCTCATGCGTCGAAGTCCACGGTGACCTCGCCGGTGGTGGGGTGGGACTGGCAGGTCAGCACGTAGCCGGCCTCCTTCTCCTTCTTCTCCAGCGCGTAGTCGTGCTCCATGTCCACGCTGCCCTGCGTCACGCGGGCCCGGCAGGTGCCGCACACCCCGCCGCGGCAGGCGAAGGGGGCGTCGGGGCGCACGCGCAGCACGGCGTCGAGGATCGGTTCGCCGCCTCCCTCGTCAGCCTGGGCGACCTCGATGACGGTGCTGCGGCCGTCGAGGATGGCGGTCACGGTCGACGTCGGGGCGCCCGGCGCCGGGGCGGGGCGGTCGCGGCGGGACGTGGGGCCGGCGCCGGCGACGACGAACAGCTCGTGGTGCACCGCATCCTCGTCCACACCGGCGTCGTCGAGGGCGGTCCGGGCGGCGTCGACCATGCCCTCCGGGCCGCAGAGGAACCACTCGTCGACGCCCTCGACGTCGAGCACGTGCTCCAGGAGCGTGCTCAGCTTCTCGGCGTCGATGCGCCCGGACAGCAGCGGCGAGCCCTGGCCCTCGCGGGAGAGCACGTGCACCACCTGGAGCCGCTCCGGGTAGCGGTCCTTGAGGTCGGCGAGCTCTTCGAGGAACATCACCGACGCCGTCGTGCGGTTGCCGTAGACGAGGGTGAAGGTGCTCTCCTGCTCCACCGTCAAGGCGGTCTCGACCATCGAGAGCACGGGGGTGATGCCGCTGCCGGCAGCCACCGCCGCGTAGGACCGCGCGTGACCGGCGGTGAAGGGCTTGCCGAACCGCCCTCCGGGGGTGGCGACGTCGACGCTCTCCCCCGCAGCGAGCTCCTGCGCGGCCCACTCGCTGAACAGCCCGCCGTCGAGGCGCTTGACGGCGACGCGGAGTCGTCCGGTGCCGGCGGGCGCGCAGATCGAGTAGCTGCGGCGCACCTCCTCGCCGTCGATCTCCCGGCGCAGCGTGAGGTGCTGGCCGGGGGTGAAGGCGTACTCCTCGACGAGGTCGTCCGGCACGTCGAAGCTGATGGCCACGGCCTCGTCGGTGAGGTTCTCGATGCCGGCGACGCGCAGCGGGTGGAAGGTCGGCTGGCGCCGGCGGGCCGGGACGGCGTCGACCGCTGCGGCGTCGGCGGACGACTCGGTGGTGCTCCCAGCGGTGCTGGCCTCGGTGTCGGCGCTCATCAGTGATCCTTGAAGTGGTCGAACGGTTCGGAGCAGTCGCTGCACACCCACAGCGACTTGCACGCCGTGGAGCCGAAGCGGCTGAGCTCGCGGGTGCGCGGTGAGCCGCACTGCGGGCACCGCAGGGACAGGGTGAGCGGGACGGGGCCGCTGCGCACCGCGCGGTTCCCGGTGGGGGGTGCGATGCCGTACTCCTCGAGCTTGACGCGGCCCTCCGCGCTCATCCAGTCCGTCGTCCACGCGGGGCTGAGCACGGTGCGGATGTCCACGCGCTCGAACCCCGCTCCGGCGAGGGCGGTGCGCACGTCACCGGTGATGGTGTCCATCGCCGGGCACCCCGAGTAGGTGGGGGTGATGGTCACCTCGAGGCGGTCGCCGTCGGCGCGAACCCCGCGCAGGATCCCCAGGTCGGCGATGGTGAGCACCGGCACCTCCGGGTCCAGCACGGTGGCGGCGACGGCGCGGGCGCGCTCGACGTCGGCGCTGGTGAGGGCGGCCTGCCCCGTCTGGTCGAGGGCCGCGGCGCCGAGGGCGGTCACCACGTCGCCCCGGGGTGGGAGCGGGCGATGTGCTGCATCTCGGCGAGCAGGAAGCCGAACGTCTCGGTGTGGATCCCGCGCCGTCCGCCGGTGGCGACGCGGGCGGTCTCGGGTCGTTCCAGCGAGGAGGCGGCGAGCACCGCGTCGACGTCGGCGTCCCACCCGGCGCGCAGCGACGACGGGTCGGCGCCGACTCCCGCCGCCACGACGGTCTCGACGAGCTCGTCGGTCTCGAAGAGCTCGGGCACGAAGCGCCACATCCGCCCCAGGGCGGCCTGCATCCGCTCGTGGCTCTCGGACGTGCCGTCGCCCAGGCGCACCGTCCACTGCACGGCGTGGTCGCGGTGGTAGGCGACCTCCTTGACGCCCTTCTCCGCCACGCCCGCCAGCACCTCGTCGGCCGAGCCGACCAGGGCGTGGAGCAGCGGCAGGTGGAAGCTCGAGAACAGCAGCTGGCGGGCGATGGTGTCCGCGAAGTCGGTCTCGGGGACCTCGACGAGCTGGCAGTTGACGAAGTCCCGCTCGTCGCGCAGGAACGCCAGCGCGTCCTCGTCGCGCCCGGTCCCGTCGAGCTGCCCCACGCGGGTGTAGAGCGGGCGGGTCTGGCCGAGGAGGTCGAGGGCGATGTTGGACAGCGCCACGTCCTCCTCGAGCTGCGGGGCACGCGTCAGCTGCCCGCCGAGGCGCTGGCCCAGGATGAGCGCGTCGTCAGCCACGCGCAGCAGGTAGGCCGCCGTCGCGCGGTCGAGGTCGGTGGCCGCGTCGGTGGTCTGGTCGGCGTCCTGGGTGGTCACAGGTGCTCAGCCTCCTCGGGGACCTCGTAGAAGGTCGGGTGGCGGTACGGCTTGTCGGCGGGGGCGAAGAACGGGTCCGCCTCGTCCGGGCTGGACGCCGTGATGTCCGCGGAGGCCACCACCCACAGCGAGACGCCCTCCTGGCGCCGGGTGTAGAGGTCTCGGGCGTTGCGCAGCGCCATGGGCGCGTCCGGGGCGTGCAGGCTGCCGACGTGGCTGTGCGCGAGCCCGCGCCGGCCACGGACGAAGACCTCCCACAGCGGCCAGTCGCGGCGCGACGCTGCGGTGGGCGCCTGCGACCCGGTGGACACGCCCTCGACGGGGACGGCGCCGTGCCCGCCCTCAGCGCGGACCTCGGGGACGTCCCTCGCGCTCACGGCGCTGTCCCGGCTCACGGCGCTGTCCCGGCTCACAGAGCCAGGGCCAGCGCCTCGCGCCCACCCTCGGACCGCAGCTGGGCCGCCGTGCCGTCGACCATCTTGTCGGCGTGGGCGCTGGCGGCCTCGCGGACCCAGGCCCCCTGCTCGTGGGCGGTCCTGCGGTGCGCCACGCGCTCGGCGTTGCACGGCCCATCGCCCTTGACCACGCGCATGAACTCGTCCCAGTCGATGGGACCGTGCGCGTAGTGACCGGTCTCCTCGTCGAGCACCAGCTCGGGGTCGGGCAGGGTCAGCCCGAGGACCTTCGACTGTGGCACGGCCATGTCGATGAAGCGCTGGCGCAGCTCGTCGTTGGAGAAGCGCTTGATGCCCCAGGCCATGGAGCGCTCGGAGTTCGGTGAGGCGTCGTCGGGCGGGCCGAACATCATGATCGAGGGCCACCACCAGCGGTTGATCGCGTCCTGCGCCATCGCGTGCTGCTCGTCCGTGCCGTTCGACAGGTGCATGAGGATCTCGAAGCCCTGCCGCTGGTGGAAGGACTCCTCCTTGCAGATCCGCACCATCGCCCGGGCGTAGGGACCATAGGAGCAGCGGGTGATGGGCACCTGGTTGACGATGGCGGCGCCGTCGACGAGCCAGCCGATCGCGCCCATGTCCGCCCAGGTCAGCGTGGGGTAGTTGAAGATCGAGGAGTACTTCTGCCGGCCGGCGTGGAGCATGTCGAGCATCTCCGCGCGGTCCACGCCCAGGGTCTCCGCGGCGCTGTAGAGGTACAGGCCGTGGCCCGCCTCGTCCTGGACCT
>JARIBR010000046.1 GCA_029258695.1 Quadrisphaera sp. | reverse complement strand
CCGCCGCTGCCTCGAGGCGCAGGTGATGGACCTCGCCGACGACATCGCCTACAGCGTCCACGACGTGGAGGACGCCGTGGTGGCGCGCCGGGTGGACCTCGGGGACCTCGCCGAGCCGGCCCACCGCACCGCCGTCACCGCGGCGGTGCGCACCTACCTGCCGGGTGCCGCGGACGACGAGGTGGCCGCAGCCCTCGACGCGCTGGCCGCCGAGCGCGGGTGGGTGCGCGGCTTCGACGGCTCGCGCCGCGCCCTGGCGGCCCTGAAGGACCTCACGAGCCAGCTCATCGGCCGCTTCGCCGCCGCGGCGACGTCGGCCACCCGTGAGGCGGCCGGGCGCGAGCGGCTGGTGCGCTACGCCGCGGACCTGGTGTTGCCGCGCACCACGGTGGTGGAGATTACGGCGCTGAAGGCCGTCGCGTCGGTGTTCGTCATGGTCCCGCGCGAGAGCACCCCCGTCTACGAGCGCCAGCGCGAGGTGGTCGCCGGGCTCGTCACCGGCCTCGGCGCTCACCCCGAGCGCCTCGAGGTGCCCTTCGCCGACGACCACGCCGAGGCCGACGACGACGCCGGGCGCCTGCGCGCCGTGGTGGACCAGGTCGCCTCGTTGACCGACTCCTCGGCGCTGGCGTGGTGGGCGGCGGCGAACGGCCCGCCCCGGTCCTGATCGGGGCTCGGGGCGCCGGTGCGAGACGGCGCCTAGCATCGTGGGGTGGCAGGGATGATCCGCCGCGAGGACATCGACCTCGTGCGGGAGAAGACGCGCATCGACGACGTGGTGGGCCAGCAGGTGACCCTCAAGCCCGCCGGGTCCGGCTCCTTCAAGGGTCTGTGCCCCTTCCACGACGAGCGCAGCCCCTCCTTCACCGTCCGCCCCGCCGTCGGGCTCTACCACTGCTTCGGCTGCGGCGAGGGCGGTGACGTCTACTCCTTCGTCCAGAAGGTGGACGGCGTGAGCTTCGTCGAGGCCGTCGAGCGCCTCGCCGGGGTGATCGGCCACCAGCTGCGCTACGAGGACGGCGGGCCGTCGCGCCCGCGCGAGGACGTGGGGCGCCGGGCCCGGCTGCTCGACGCGCACCGGGTCGCCGCGGCGTTCTACGTCGAGGCGCTCGCCAGCCCCGACGCCGAGGTGGGGCGCCGCTTCCTCGTCGAGCGCGGGTTCGACCGCGCCGCCGCGGAGCGCTTCGGGGTGGGCTTCGCGCCGGCGGGGTGGGACGCCCTCACCCGCCACCTGCGCGGCCGGGGCTTCACCGACGACGAGATCGTCACCTCCGGGCTGGGCTCGATCGGCCAGTCGAGCTCGCGGGGGCCCTACGACCGGTTCCGCGGCCGGCTCGTGTGGCCCATCCGCGACACCACCGGCGCCGTCATCGGCTTCGGGGCGCGCCGCCTGCTGGAGTCCGACCAGGGGCCGAAGTACCTCAACACCCCCGAGACGCCGCTGTATCGCAAGTCCCAGGTGCTCTACGGCCTGGACCTGGCCAAGCGCGCCATCGCCCGCGAGCGCCGGGTGGTCGTCGTGGAGGGCTACACCGACGTCATGGCCTGCCACCTCGCCGGCGTGGAGACCGCGGTGGCCACGTGCGGGACGGCGTTCGGCGACGACCACGCCTCGGTGGTGCGCCGCTTCATCGTCGACGACGGGCAGCGCGGCGGCGAGGTGGTGTTCACCTTCGACGGTGACGCCGCCGGGCAGAAGGCGGCGCTGCGCGCGTTCGAGTCCGACCAGCGCTTCAGCGCGCAGACCTCCATCGCCGTGGAGCCGGACGGCATGGACCCCAACGACCTGCGCCTGGCCCGCGGCGACGGCGCGGTGCGCGACCTCGTGGAGGCCCGCCGGCCGCTGTTCGAGTTCGCGATCCGCTCCCGTCTGGAGCCGCACGACCTCGACCGCGCGGAGGGCCGGGTGGCAGCGCTGCGCAGCGCGGCCCCCCTGGTGGCTGCCATCAAGGACCGGAGCCTGCGACCGGAGTACTCCCGCCAGCTCGCCGGGTGGCTGGGGATGGACGTCGAGGAGGTGCGCCGGGCCGTGGCCGCCGCGGGGCGCAGCGGAGCGGGGCGCGGTGGGTCGGGGCGAGGGTCCGGGCAGAGCGCGCCGCAGGCCCCGACCGGAGCAGCGTCCCGTCCGGCCACGAGCCAGGGCGCCGCCGGACCCGGCGTGGGCGACGCCGTCGTGCGGGCCGAGCGACAGGTGCTCCAGGTCTACCTCCAGGCACCCCACCTCGTCTCGAGCGACCTCGACCGGGTCCCGGGCGAGGCGTTCGTGCGCCCCGAGCACCGGGCGTTGCACGACGTGCTCGGCTCCCTCGGCGGCGCGCAGGCCGGGGCGGCAGCGGGCCGGTCGTGGCCGGAGCAGGTGATGGAGGCCGCCGGTGAGGACCTGCGCTCACTGGTGCACGCCCTCGCGGTGGCGCCCCTGCCGGAGGAGGACGAGCAGCGCCTGAAGGGGTTGGTCGCCTCGCTGACGGACACCTTCATCGCCCGGGCCGACCTGCGGCGCGAGTCCGAGCTCCGCAGCCGGGCCCAGCGCCTCGACGCGGCGGGGGACACGAGCGGCGCCGCGGCCCTGTGGGCGGAGCTCAGCGCGCTGGCCATCGCCCGCCAGTCGCGTCGCAGCGCCTGACGCGCCTGACGTCGTCGGCGCGGGGTCTACCGTCGAGGGGGGCGTGCAGCCGTCGCCACCCGTCGAGCGGGGATCTGGTGCACCTCGGTCCGGCGTGTCGTGCGCACCGGCTCCCCACTCGTCCGTGCCCGTCCGACCGGGGCTCGGCACCTCCCTGACCAGCGCCCCCAAGTGGCCGTCAGCGACGTGCTGTCACGGATAGCGTCACCGGGTGAGCAGCCACGAGAGCGACCGGCCCTCACCGGGCGACCTGTTCCTCGACGAGGGCGTCCCGGAGGTCGAGCGGGTGACCCTCGTGCGCAACGGCTGGCGCGCGAGCGCGACGCACGTCTGGGCCGGGGCCGGCTGGATCAGGCTGACCCCGCGACCGGTGCACGTGGTCCCCCGCACCCCGCCGCAGCCTCGGCGGGCGCTGCAGCACCCCGCCGCGCTGCGCCAGCCTGCGGCGGCGCCTGGTCCACCGCCCGGTCCGCCGCCGGCGTCGGACGCCGAGCCGGGCGCCCGCGAGCCGAGCCGTCTGCTGCGCTCGGTGCGCCGACCGGACGGCTGAGCGAGGACCGCGAGGGCGGGCCGTAGCGTCGGCGCCGGACCAGCCCCCGACCCCCGGAGCCCTCATGATCGTCCTCACCGCCACGAGCGGCCCGGCAGGCGTCGGCTTCTGGCAGTGGGTCGGCGCGGCGCTCGCGCTCGTCGTCGGGGCGACGCTCGCCACGCTCGCGCGCTGGCTCGTGCGCCGCCGCGACGAGCGCCGCGACACCGTCACCTCGACGGTGCAGGTCCTCGCCCGGCTCGTGTTCATCATCCTGCTCACGGCCGGGTTCTACGTCGCGCTGCGCATCCTCGGGGTCGACCTCGGGCCGGTGCTCGGCGGCGCGGGCATCGTCGGGATCGCGCTGGCCTTCGCCCTCAAGGACATCGCCGAGAACTACATCTCGGGGATCCTCATGGGCCTGCGGAACCCCTTCAGCCCCGGCCACGAGATCATCAGCGGCTCCCACGAGGGCGTCGTCGAGGAGCTGACGCTGCGCTACACCACCATCCGCACGCCCGACGGGGTCCGGGTGCTGCTGCCCAACAGCGGGGTGCTGA
>JARIBR010000067.1 GCA_029258695.1 Quadrisphaera sp. | reverse complement strand
GGCATCTTCGGCACCGTGCGCGACCAGTCCGTCGAGCCGGGCTCGATGGTGGAGGTCGGCTCGTCGGTCACGCTCACCGTCGTGTGAGCCCTCGCTCCAGCGCACCGGGATGGTTCGTCACGGTCCGTGCGCTGCACCGGGCATGAAGGCTGTCGCAGCAACCCGCAACGGTGGACCGCAGGTCCTCCACGTCATCGAGCTGCCGGAGGTCCACGCCGGCCCCGGCCAGGTCCGCGTCCGCGTCTCCCACGCCGCGGTCAACCCCACCGACACGGTCCGCCGGGCGGGCCACCCCGGGCTGACGCCGGCGAGCGAGGACGCCCCGATGGTGCCGGGCATGGACGTGGCGGGGGTGGTCGACGAGGTGGGCGAGGGCGTGGAGCGCCTCCACGCGGGGCAGGACGTCATGGCCGTCGTCGTGCCCCGCGGCGCGCACGGTGCCTACCGCCAGCAGGTGGTCCTCCCGGCCTCCTCGGTGGTTCCCGCGCCGGCCGGCGCCACCCCGGAGGCAGCAGCGACCCTGCCCATGAACGGGCTGACGGCCGTGCTCTCGCTGCGCCAGCTGGACCTGCCCCGGGGCGCCGTCCTCGCGGTCACCGGCGCGATCGGCGCCTACGGCGGCTACGTCGTGCAGCTGGCGAAGGACGACGGCCTCACGGTGGTCGCCGACGCCAAGGCCGGCGAGGAGGAGGCCGTCCGCGACCTCGGGGCCGACCACGTCGTCCCCCGCGGCGAGGGCTTCGCCGCGGCGGTCCGCGAGCTGTTCCCCGGCGGCGTCGACGGCCTCGCCGACGGGTCCGTGCAGGGCGAGGAGCTCAGCGGGGCGGTCCGCGACCATGGCGGCATGGCCGTCATCCGCGGCTGGGACGGGGACTGCCAGGACGTGCGGGACCGCCGCCTGTCCGTCCACGGCACGTGGATCCACACCGTCGCCGAGGACACCGCCGCCCTGGAGCGTCTCGCGAAGCTCGCGGAGCGCGGCGCGATCACCCTGCGCGTGGCCGACGTGCTGCCGATGGACGCGGCGCCACAGGCCCACGAGCGCCTCGAGGCCGGCGGCGTGCGCGGTCGCCTGGTGATCGACCTGACCTGAGCGACCCGTCCCCAGCGCCCTGGACGCCCCGCGGGCGCGGCGGCGCGGGTCAGCCGAGAGCGGGGAGGACCTCGGTGAGCACCTGCGCCGCGTGGGTCACGGCGTCGTCGTCGACGTCCAGGTGCGTCACGGCGCGGGCGGTGCGCGGACCCACCGCGGACAGGGCGACCCCGTGGCGCGCCGCCGCGGACACCAGGGCCGGGGCGTCCGGCACGCTCAGGGCGACGATGTTCGTCTCCACCAGCGCGGGGTCCACGCATCCCGGGCGCGCCGCGGCGGCAGCCTGCGCGAGCCGGTGGGCCCGGGCGTGGTCGTCGGCGAGGCGCTCGACGTGGTGGTCCAGGGCGTGCAGGCCGGCCGCGGCCAGCATCCCGACCTGGCGCATGCCCCCGCCGAGGCGCTTGCGGCGCACCCGCGCGGCTGCGACGCGCTCGGCCGAGGAGACCAGCAGCGACCCGACCGGCGCACCGAGGCCCTTCGACAGGCACACCGCGACGGTGTCGGCGCCGCGCCCGGCGGCCAGGAGCGCCTCGTGCGTGGGGCGCGGGTCGGCGACGGCGGCGTTCCACAGCCGGGCGCCGTCGAGGTGCAGGGCCACGCCGACCTGCGCGGTCGCCTCCCGCAGGCGCACCACCGCCGACGGGTCCTGGACGGTGCCCCCGCCGAAGTTGTGGGTGTTCTCCACCGCGACGGCGGCGGTGGAGACCAGGTAGGGCCCGGCGTCCGGCGTCATGAGCTGCGTCGCGGCGTCGAGCGCGGCGTCGTCGAGCAGCCCGCGCGACGAGGTCCACGTCCGGCTGGTGATCCCCGAGAGCGCACCGTGGGCGCCCAGCTCGGCGCGGACCACGTGCGCCGCGGCGTCGCACAGCAGCTCCGCGCCGGGTGGGACGAGCGCGGCGACCCCGAGCACGTTGGCCATCGACCCCGTCGGCGTGAACAGCGCCGCCTCGTGCCCGAGCATCCCCGCGACCCGCTCCTGGAGCGCGATGACCGTGGGGTCCTCGCCGTACACGTCGTCACCCACCGCCGCGCCGACCATCGCCTCGCGCATCGCCGGGGTGGGGCGGGTCAGGGTGTCCGAGCGCAGGTCCGCGACGACGGGCACCGCGGCGCGCGGGGCGCTCATCGCTGCTGGAGCATCTCGGCGACGAGGAAGGCCATCTCGAGGGACTGCTGGTGGTTCAGGCGCGGGTCGCAGAGCGACTCGTAGCGGGTCGCGAGGTCGGCGTCGAGGATCTTGCCGTGGCCGCCGAGGATCTCGGTGACGTCGTCGCCCGTCAGCTCCACGTGCATCCCGCCCGGGACGGTCCCGAGCGCCGCGTGCACCTCGAAGTAACCGCGCACCTCGTCGATGACGTCGTCGAAGCGACGGGTCTTGTAGCCGCTGGGCGAGCTGATGGTGTTGCCGTGCATGGGGTCGCACGTCCAGAGCACCTGGGCCCCGGCGGCCTGGACACCGGCGACGAGGTCAGGCAGGACGTCGCGGACGGCGCTGGCGCCCATGCGGCTGATGAACGTCAGCCGTCCCGGCTCCCGGTGCGGGTCGAGGCGCTCGACGTAGCCGAGGGCCTGCTCCACCGTGGTGGTCGGGCCGAGCTTGACGCCGACGGGGTTGCGAACCTGCGAGAGGAGCTCGACGTGGGCGTCGTCCAGCCCGCGGGTGCGCTCGCCGATCCACAGCATGTGGGCGCTCGTGGCGTACGGGTTCCCCGTCCTGGAGTCGGTACGGGTCAGGGCACGCTCGTAGGGCAGGAGCAGGGCCTCGTGGGAGGAGAAGAACTCGACGGTCCGGATCGCCTCGAAGTCCGCGCCCGCCGCGCCCATGAAGCCGATCGCCCGCTCGATCTCGGTGGCGAGCCGCTCGTAGCGCTTGCTGCCGGTGGACGCCGCGAACCCGCGGTTCCAGGTGTGCACCTCACGCAGGTCGGCGTCGCCGCCGGTGGTGAAGGCCCTCACGAGGTTCAGCGTGGCCGTCGAGGTGTGGTATGCGCGGACCAGTCGGTGGGCGTCGACCCGGCGCGCCGCCTCGGTGAAGGCGAAGTCGTTGACCGCGTCGCCGCGGTACGCCGGCAGCGTCACCCCGTCGCGCGTCTCGACGTCGGAGCTGCGCGGCTTGGCGTACTGCCCGGCCATCCGCCCGATCTTCACCACCGGCGTCGAGGCGGCGTAGGTCAGCGTCACGGCCATCTGGAGGATGGTGCGCAAGCGGGCCCGGATGCCGTCGGCGGTGGCGCCGGCGAACGTCTCGGCGCAGTCCCCGGCCTGCAGGACGAACGCGCGTCCCGCCGCCGCCTCGGCCAGCCGGGCGCGCAGGAGGTCGACCTCCCCGGCGAAGACCAGCGGGGGGACCACGGCCAGCTCGGCCTCCACGCCGGCGAGGTCGTCGGGGTCCCACGGGGGCTGGTGCTTGGCGGTCAGGGACCGCCAGCGGTCGAGGTCCGGGCGGGCGTCCTGACCGCCGCGCCCGGCGGGTGACGTCGACGCGGGGGCGACGGCGGGCGCCTGCGGTGCGCCCGGCACGGCCTCCGCACTCATCCCGAGACCTGGGCGATCTCCGCCAGGCGGGCGGCCGGGACGGTCTTCAGCACGCCGGTGGCGTCGGCGAAGGGCACCTGCACGACGTCGGTGCCGCGCAGCGCGGCCATGGTCCCGAAGTTGCCCTCGGCGATGGCGCGGACCGCGGACAGGCCCGAGCGGGTCCCGAGGATGCGGTCGTAGGCGGTCGGGGTGCCGCCGCGCAGGAGGTGACCGAGGACGGTGACGCGGGTCGACAGGTCCGGCAGCCGCTCCAGGAGCCCGCGCTCGAGCTCCTCACCGGCGCCCTTGAGCTGCACGTGCCCGAACGCGTCGAGCTCGGCGCCGGTGTGCGTGACGTCGCCCCCGGCCGCCATCGCCCCCTCGGAGATGACGATGAGCGGGGCCTCGCCGCGCTCCAGCACGTCCGAGACGGTCTTGGCGACCTGGTCGATGTCGTACTCCTGCTCGGGCACCAGGGTCACGTGCGCCGAGGAGGCCATGCCGGTGTGCAGGGCGATCCAGCCGGCGTGACGGCCCATGACCTCGACGATCATGGCCCGGTGGTGGCTGGCGCCGGTGGTGGCCAGGCGGTCGCACGCGTCGACGGCGATCTGCACCGCGGTGTTGAACCCGAAGGTGTAGTCGGTCGCGGAGAGGTCGTTGTCGATGGTCTTCGGGGCGCCGACGACCTTGATGCCCTCGCCCGAGAGGTGGGTCGCGACCCCGAGGGTGTCCTCCCCGCCGATGGCGAGCAGCGCGTCGACGCCGAGGTCGGCCATGGTGGACCGGATCGCGTCGACCCCGCCGTCCATCTTCACGGGGTTGGTGCGCGAGGACCCGAGGATGGTGCCGCCCAGCGGCAGGATGTGCTGGACCCGCTCCGGCGTCAGCTCCGTGGTCAGGCCCTCGACCGGGCCCTTCCAGCCGTCACGGA
>JARIBR010000066.1 GCA_029258695.1 Quadrisphaera sp. | reverse complement strand
GCCGACCTTCCTGCTCTTCGTGGTCATCAGGGTCGTCGTGGGCCTTGCGGTGGGCGCCTCGGCGATGATCACGCCGATGTACCTCACCGAGATCGCCCCGCCGCACCTGCGCGGGCGCATCGGGTCCCTCTCGCAGACCGCCATCGCCGTCGGGCTGCTCACCTCCTACCTCGTCGACTACCTCTTCACCGTCACCGGTGACGGGTGGCGGCCCATGTTCGCCGTCGCCGTGGTGCCGGCGGTCGTGCTCGTCGTGGGCGTCCGCCGGCTCCACGAGACGCCCCGCTGGCTCGTCGGGCGCGGGCGCCTCGACGAGGCCCGCCAGGCGCTGCTCGACGTGGGGACGGCCCCCGACGTGGCGGACCGGGAGATCGGTGACATCCGCGGGTCGCTCACCGAGGAGCGCGGCGCCCGGCTGCGGGAGTTCCTGCAGCCGGGGCTGCGGGCCTGCCTCGTCGTCGGCGTGGTGCTCGGCGTCGCCCAGCAGCTCACCGGGGCGAACACGGTGCTGTTCTACGCGCCGCGCGTGCTCACCGACGCGGGGTTCGTCACCCAGGACTCCGCCATCCTCGCCACGGCGCTCGTCGGCGCGGTGAACCTCGGGGCCACGCTCCTGGCGCTGGCCCTCGTGGACCGGGTGGGTCGCAAGCCGCTGCTCGTCGTCGGGTTCGCCGGCATGGCCCTCTCGCTGGTCGCCGAGGTGCTCGTCTTCCGCGGGGGCGACGCCGACCCGGTGCTGGCGCTGGTGTTCTTCGTGACCTTCATCGGCTTCTTCGGGGTGAGCATCAGCCCCGTGGGGTGGCTGCTGAGCTCGGAGATCTTCCCCAACCGGCTGCGCGGCCTGGGGTCCTCGGTGTCGTCGAGCCTCAACCAGACCGCGAGCCTGCTCGTGAGCCTCACGTTCCTCTCCCTCGCGGGGGCCATCGGGTTCTCCGGGGCCTTCGGGATCTACGCGGGCTTGGGGCTGGTGTTCCTCGTCTTCACCCTCGTCGCCGTCCCCGAGACCAAGGGGCGGACGCTGGAGGAGATCAGCGCGTACTGGTACGCCGAGCGCACCTGGCCCGAGGACCAGCCGGCGGCCGGCGGGCGTCCCGGGGCCCACGGCGGGCCGGTGCCGGACGGGCGGTGACGCCTGCGCTGCGCGCTCTCACGCCCACACGGCGTCGTGCTGGCCGGCGCGCACGAGGATCGCGGAGGCCGCTGCAGTGACGATCGCCGCCACGAGGGTCCACGCGAGGCCGAAGGAGAAGAAGATCAGGGCCCCGCCGAGAGCGCCGGAGAGCATGAGCAGCACGGACACCACGCGCAGCCCCCACTTCTGCTGCTTCCCCCGAGCGACGTCCGCGGCCAGGCCGGCGATGGTCAGGGTGAGGACCGTGGTCTTCATGTCCTGGACCGGGGAGGCCAGCGAGGTGACGTTCTGGAACCCCATGGCTGCCCCGAGGACCAGGAGGAGCAGCCAGTCCTGCCACGCGGCGCTGCCGGAGCTCGCCGTCGCCGCGATGACGGCGCCGACGGACAGGAGCACCGTCTGCAGCGAGAGCGCCGCGCTGGCCGGCTTCGGGGCCAGCGGGGTGGGGATGATGAAACCGGCGACCCACGACCCGACGACGAAGCCGACGAGGGCGGACAGGGAGAGCACCAGCGGGTACTGCGAGGACCCTCCGAGCGAGAACCCGAGGAAGACGACGTTGCCGGTCATGTTCGCCGCGAAGACGGTGAAGCCGAGCACGGTGGCCGCGTCGACGAGGCCGGTGGTGACGGTGAGCAGGCCCAGGGCCGTGAACGTCGTGGGGGATGACGTCGCCATGAGGGGGCCTTCCGGATCGGCGATGCCTGCCGTGTGAGCAGCCGAAGGCTACGCAAGGGCCGGGGCGCTCCCCGGAGAGACCCCTGCCCACCTCACCCCGCGCTCCTGCCCCCCGGTCCCTCGTGCCGCGGCGACCACCTCGTGACGGGGCAGCGGCTCAGTGGTCCACCGCCTTCTCCGAGCCGGCGCCGGTCAGCGCCCGCACCTCCATCTCGTCGTACATGACGTCGTGGTTGCTCTCCGGCTTCGAGGTCATGGTGCCGATCCACCCGAGCAGGAAGGCCAGGGGGATCGACACGATGCCGGGGTTGGACAGCGGGAAGATCGCGAAGTCGATCGACGTGTCGGTGATCATCGACAGGGATGCTCCCGTCGCCGCGTCGACCTTCCCGGAGACCACCGGGGAGAAGATGATGAGCACGATGCAGCTGATGAGCCCGCCGTAGATGCTCCACAGCGCACCGCGGGTGGTGAAGCGCCGCCAGAACAGCGAGTAGACGATCGTCGGCAGGTTCGCGCTCGCGGCGACCGCGAAGGCCAGCGCCACGAGGAACGCGATGTTCTGACCGATGGCGAACATGCCGCCCACGATCGCGACGAGCCCGATCACCACCACGGTGCGCCGGGCGACCTTGACCTCCATCGCGGGGTCGGCGGTGCCGTCCTTGATGACGGAGGAGTAGATGTCGTGGGCGAAGGACGCCGCCGCGGTGATGGCCAGCCCGGCGACCACCGCGAGGATCGTCGCGAAGGCCACGGCGGAGATGAAGCCCAGCAGCAGCGGGCCTCCCAGCTCGAGGGCCAGGAGCAGCGCGGCGCTGTTCGCCCCGCCGGGTGCGGCCGCGATGGCGTCCGGCCCGACCATCGCCCCGGCCGCGTAGCCGAGGACGAGGGTGAAGAGGTAGAAGATGCCGATGAGCCAGATCGCCCACACCACCGAGCGGCGGGCCTCCTTGGCGTTGGGCACGGTGTAGAAGCGCATCAGCACGTGCGGCAGGCCAGCGGTCCCCAGCACCAGCGCCAGGGCGAGGGAGATGAAGTCCAGCCGGGTCAGGGCGGAGAGGCCGTAGGCGCGCCCCGGCTCCAGGAGGCTCTGCGGGTCGGCGTCCCCCTGCGCCGCGGCGGTGGCCACCGCGTCGCCCATGATCGAGGAGATGTTGAACCCGTAGAGCACGAGCACCCAGACCGTCATGGCGGCGGTGCCGGAGATGAGCAGCACGGCCTTGACGATCTGCACCCAGGTGGTGCCCTTCATGCCGCCGACGAGCACGTAGAAGATCATCAGCAGGCCGACCACCGCGACGACGACGTACTGCGCGAGCTGTCCCTGGATGCCCAGCAGCAGCGCCACCAGGCCGCCGGCGCCGGCCATCTGCGCGAGGAGGTAGAAGAAGCACACCGCCAGGGTGGCCAGCGCGGCAGCCATGCGGACGGGGCGCTGGCGCAGGCGGAAGCTCAGCACGTCGGCCATGGTGAAGCGGCCGGTGTTCCGCAGCTGCTCGGCGACGAGCAGCAGCGCGACGAGCCACGCGACGAGGAAGCCGATCGAGTACAGGAAGCCGTCGTACCCGTTGAGGGCGATGGCGCCGGCGATGCCGAGGAAGGACGCCGCCGAGAGGTAGTCCCCGGCGATGGCCGTGCCGTTCTGGGGGCCGCTGAAGGACCGGCCGGCGGCGTAGTAGTCCGCGGCGGTGCTGTTGTTGCGCGAGGCACGCAGCACGATCACCAGGGTGACGGCCACGAAGGCCAGGAAGATCGAGATGTTGATGACGGGGTTGCCGGTGTCGACCGCGGTGCTCGTCGTCAGGACGCTCATCGTCGGGGCCCCTCGATGAGGTCCTGCAGCTCCGCGGCCTGGGCGTCGAGGTCGCGGTCGGCCCAGCGGCGATAGCCCATGGTGATGCCGAAGGTGGTGACGAACTGGCCGAGGCCGAGGAGGACCCCGACGCTGATGTTGCCGAGAGCCCGCGTGGACATGAAGTCGGGCGCGTAGACGGACAGCAGGACGAACGTGAAGTACCACGCGAGGAAGGCCGCGGTGGCGGGGAAGATGACGCGGCGGAAGGAGCGCCGCAGCGCGGCGAACTCCGCCGAGGCGTGGACCTCGCTGTACGTCGAGGGCTCGGATCCGGGCGGTGCACCAGCGACGGACATGCGGCCTCCTCGTCGAGCGGCGCGGACCACGGTGCCAGCGCCGACGCCGTGGAGGCTACGAGAGGATGCCCCTCCCCGCAATCAGTGACCCTCGGCGCGTCCGGGTGTGCCGGGCCTCGAGGTGGGGTTCGATCGAGGCATGAGCGATCGTGAGAGCCACCCCGGCGCGCCGGGCGAGCCCGAGGAGTCCTTCACGCACCGCGGGTCGGTGGTGGTCGCAGCGCCGCCGCACGAGGTGTGGGCGATGGTCGCGGACGTCACGCGGCACGGTGAGTGGAGCCCGGTGGTCACGGGGTGCTCCTGGGACGACGCAGACCCGCAGGACGTCGTGGACCTGGAGGACGAGGCCGACCGGGAGCCCGGCGGCGGGGCCGGGCGCAGGGCTCCGGCCGTCGGCGACCGCTTCACGGGTCGCAACAGCGCGGACGGTCGCACGTGGGAGACGGGCTCGGTGATCGTCGCTGCTGAGCCGGGCGTCGAGATCGCCTGGCAGGTCAACGAGGACTGGGTGCGGTGGGGCTTCCTCACGCAGCCGCACGGTCAGGACGGCTCCTCGACCCTGCTCACCGAGACGTGGGAGTTCCTCCCCGCCGGGCTCGCAGGCTTCCGGGCGCGGGACGGGGGAGAGGCGGCGATCGCCCACCGGGCCCGCCAGTCCCGCGAGGGCATCCCGGTGACCCTGGCGGCCATCAGGGCGATCGCCGGGAGCACCCCGGGCTGACCGTGAGCGGTCCGACGGGGGATCGCCTCGCACGGACCGCCCCGTGGTGCGGATCGCCCCGGGACGACGACAAGCCCGTGGCGCGGGTCACCCCTTGACGAGGTCCAGCACGACCGCCCCGGAGAGCGGGGGGACCCACTCCGTGGCGCGCTCGAGCCGGGCAGCCCACGCGGGGACCTGCGGCGTGGTGGACGGGAAGGTGAACAGGCGTCGCTTGCGGGTCAGGCTCCACCCGGCGCGCCGCACCGCGCGCAGGAAGGGCGCCGGCGGGAACGTGCGCTCACCGGGCGTGAGCGTGTGGTACGCCAGGACGTAGGGGTGCAGGCGGTTGGGCTCCATGGCCACCCACCGCGCGCCCGGCCGCGCCGCGCGCGTCACCTCGGCGACGACCGCGTCGAGGTCCTCGACGTGGTGCAGCGCGTCGATGGTCATCACGAGGTCCACCGTCGAGGGGCCGACGCAGGGAGGCAGGTCCTCGCCGACCCCGACCTCCACGTGGACGTTGTCGAGGCCGTTCGCGCTCGCCCTGGTGTTGGCGAAGCTCGCGTAGCCCTCGAGGGGTTCGACACCGACGAAGGAGTGGTCGGGGTGCCGCTGCGCCAGCGTGCGCAGCAGGGTCCCCGTGCCGGACCCGAGCTCCAGGACCCGGCCGGGGGTCTGCGAGAGGACCTCGTCGAAGAAGGCGGTGCGCCGGCGGGCCATGTGCCCGGCGGCGCGCATCGCGTCGTAGCGCTCCGGGTCGTCGTCGAACTCGGCGTTGAAGGGGCCCGACCGGTCGCTCGGCC
>JARIBR010000063.1 GCA_029258695.1 Quadrisphaera sp. | reverse complement strand
TCGCCCTGCACCCGTGCGGGGTGCTGCTCTCCGACGCCACGCTGCTGGACCGCACCCCCGTCGAGGCGTCCTGGCTGGGGTTCCCCATGAGCCAGTACGACAAGGACGACGTCGAGACCCTCGGGCTGCTCAAGCTCGACGTCCTGGGGATCCGCATGCAGTCGGCGATGGCGTACGCGACGCAGGAGGTCCAGCGCACCGAGGGCGTGGGCGTCGACCTCGACGCGGTCCCCCTGGACGACGAGGACACCTTCCGCCTCGTGCGCTCCACCCGCACGCTGGGCTGCTTCCAGATCGAGTCGCCCGGCCAGCGCGAGCTGGTGGGCAAGTTCGCGCCCCAGACCTTCTCCGACCTCGTCATCGACATCTCGCTCTTCCGCCCCGGCCCGGTGAAGTCCGACATGGTCACCCCCTTCCTCGCCGCCCGGCAGGGCTGGACCCCGCCGGACCTCCTCCACGAGCGCCTGAGGGGCGCCCTGGCCGAGACCGAGGGCGTGGTGGTCTTCCACGAGCAGGTGCTGCGCATCGTCGCCGAGACCGCCGGGGTCTCGCTGACCCAGGCCGACGAGGTGCGCCGTGCCATGGGCTCGCCCGCCGGGCAGGAGGAGGTGGAGGCGTGGTGGCGCCCTCTGGCCGCCGCGAACGGGTTCGCCCCCGCCGACGTGGAGCGGATCTGGGAGGTGCTCAAGGCCTTCGCCTCGTTCGGGTTCTGCAAGGCCCACGCCGCGGCCTTCGCCCTGCCGACCTACCAGTCCGCGTGGTTCAAGACCCACCACCCGGCGGCGTTCCTGGCCGGGGTGCTCACCCACGACCCGGGCATGTACCCCAAGCGGTTGATCCTCGACGACGCCCGCAACCTCGGCATCACGATCCTCGGCCTCGACGTCAACACCTCGCAGGACACCTACCGGGTGGAGCGGGTGGAGGTCCCCGGCCTGGCGCCTGGCGAGAGGGGCGGGGTGCCCGGCACGACCGCGTACCAGCCGGTGCTCGCCGGGCGCGGGGCGGTGGTGGCGCGCGACGGCTACCGGGTGGACGCCGCCGTGCCCGACGCGCGGGGGTGGGGCATCCGCCTGTCCCTCGCGGAGGTCAAGGGCATCACCGACGCGGAGGTCGCGGCGATCGTCGCCGGTCAGCCCTACGCCGGTCTCGGTGACCTGGCAGAGCGCGCGCACCCCTCGCGGCCGGTGCTGGAGCACCTGGTGATGACCGGCGCCCTGGACGCGGTGCACGGCATCGCCGAGCCGGTCCCGGGGGCGCCGACCGCCCGCGGAGCGCTGACCCGCCGCGACCTGCTGCTGCAGGTCGCGGCGCTGGAGCGGTGGTCGCGCTCGGTGCGTCCCCCCGCCGCCAGGTCCCGTCGGCGACCGGTGCCGCCCCCGGTCGGTGCCGTCGGTGCCGTCGGTGCCGTCGGTGCCGGGGGCACCGCGGCCGCGGCGGCGCGCCAGTCCCGGGCCGCGGCGCCGGTGGTGGCGGCTGCGGCGCGCGACGTGCAGCTGAGCCTGGACCTCGGGGACGAGCCCGCGCCCGCGCCGTCCGGCCTGCCGGAGATGACGTCCGCCGAGCGGGTGCGCGCCGAGCTGGAGATCCTCGGCCTGGACGCCTCGCGCCACGTGCTCGACGCCTACGCGCCCCTGCTGGCGGCGCTGGGGGTCACCCGTGGGCGGGACCTGTCCGGGCGGCGCAGCGCGAGCGAGGTGCTCGTCGCCGGGGTGAAGGTCGCCACGCAGACCCCGCCGGTCCGCTCGGGGCGGCGCGTGGTCTTCCTCACCCTCGACGACGCCGCCGGGCCGGTGGACGCCACGTTCTTCGAGGACGCCCAGGGTCCCTACGCCGCCACGGTCTTCGGCTCGTGGCTGCTGCTGGTGCGCGGTGAGCTGCGGCGCACCGGCCCGCGCGGGGTCTCGGTGCGGGCCACCGGGGCGTGGGACCTCCCGCGCCTGTGGCAGGTCTGGCGCGCGCGGGGCCTCGACGGGGTCCTGGCCCTGCTCGACCCCGCTGCCGGCGAGGCCGGCGGCGGGTGGGACCGCGCCGGGCGCGCGGGCGCCGGCGCCGCGGCCTCCCGCTCCTCGCGGCCGGTCGTGGCGCCGCCACCGCTGGAGGCGGGCGAGCCCGTCGGTGGGCCCGAGCCGGCCCCGGCCGGCGTGATCGCCGCCGGGCGCGACGACGGGGCGGTGCCCGGGATCGACGCCGGGCGCAGCGGGTGGGGCGGCCAGGGCGGCCGGAGCGAGAACGCGGCGCGCCGCGCGGCCGCGGCGGCCCGGGAGGAGCAGGGCTCGTCCGGTGGGACCTCGCCCGGCGGGGCCGCGCCCGACGAGGGCCGGCGCGCCGGGGGCATGGGGGGCGCGCCGAGCCACCGGAAGGTGCTCCTGCACGCCAGCGGGTTCCGCCAGTCGCCGTACACCGACATCGCCGGTTCTGGCGGGGACGTGCGCAACACCCGCGCCATGGCGGGAGACGCCCTCCCCGACGCCCCCGCTGACGTCCCCGGCCCGGACCCCGACGCGCAGGACCCCGACGCGCAGGACGCCGGTGCGAGCGTCACGCCCGGCGCCGGCCCGGGGCGCAAGCTCTGGCACTCGAGCCAGAACAGCTCTGGACGATGAGCCGCGACCGGGCGAGCGCGACGGTCCTCCACGTCGACATGGACGCCTTCTACGCCTCGGTGTCCCTGCGGGGGCGCCCCGACCTGGCCGGTCTCCCGGTGCTCGTCGGCGGCGGGGGCGGGTCCGGCGGTCAGGGGGCCCGCGGGGTGGTGCTCAGCGCCAACTACCCCGCCCGGCGCTACGGCATCACCTCGGCCATGCCGGTGGGACGGGCCCGGCGCCTGTGCCCCGACGTGGTGGTCCTCGCCCCCGACCACGGCCTCTACGCGGAGGTCTCCGCGTCGGTGATGGCGGTGCTCGCCGCGCTGACCCCGGTGGTGGAGCAGACGAGCCCCGACGAGGCCTTCCTCGACTTCTCCGTCGCCCTGCGCCGTCACCCGAGCCCCGAGGCGATCGCCCACCACCTGCGCGCGATGGTCGAGGCCGAGCAGGGCATCACCTGCTCGGTGGGCGTGTCCACCACCAAGACCCTCGCCAAGATCGCCTCGACCCGGGCGAAGCCCGCCGGGGTGCTCGTGGTGCCGGGCGACCGCGCGATCGCCTTCCTCCACCCGTTGCCCGTCACGGCGCTGCCGGGTGTCGGTGAGGTCAGCGCCGCCACGCTGGCGCGCCTGGGGCTGCGCACGGTCGCCGACGTGGCCCACACCTCCGAGCACGTGCTCCGCTCGGTGCTGGGCGACGCCGCCGGGGCCTCGCTGGCGGAGCTCGCGTGGGGCCACGACCCGCGACCCGTCCGCGCCACGGGCGGTGCGGACACCACGAGCGGTGCGGGCAGCGGGTCCGTCGGGCCGGGCGGGGCCGGTGGCGCACCCGGTGGGGGCGGTGCCCGCAGCACCGGGGCGGCGCAGACCTTCGGGCGCGACGTCGCCGACCCCGAGGTGGTGCGGCGCGAGCTGCTGGGGCTGTGCGAGCGGACCACGGCCCGGCTGCGTGCCACCCGCCGCGCCGGGCGCACCGTCGTGCTGACGGTGCGCTTCTCGGACTTCACCACCATCACCCGGTCGCGGACCCTCCCCGAGGCGACCGACGTCAGCCGCGACGTCCACGCCGCCGCGATCGGTCTGTGGGAGGCGCTCGGGCTGCAGCGCGCCCGCGTCCGGCTGGTGGGGGTGCGGGTGGAAGGCCTGGTCGACGCCGCCTCGGTCCACCACCAGACCGTCTTGGGGGAGCGGGCGTCGGGGTGGCGCGAGGCGGACCGGGCGGTGGACGTCGCGACGGCGCGCTTCGGGCGGGGAGCGGTGCGCCGGGCCACCTTGGTGGGGGGTCGGTGACGTGGCCGGTCCAGCTCTCACCCGTGTGGCCCACACCACGGTGCAGGAGCCCCCTCGGAGTGACTCCAGAGGCTCGTGGGGCGCGTGGTGCGCTCCGTCCACAGATCTCTCCCACCTTCGCCGTCCGGGATGCACCCCGGCGGGCGGAAGTGTCACCATGGACCCACCACCGGCGCGTCACCGGTCTTTCCAGCGTCGCCGCTGGGACTTACGATGGACGCCTCACCAGGCCGTGAACCGGCCCTACCGCAGGAGACTCGGGTGCCGCTGTCAGAACACGAGCAGAAGCTGCTCGAGCAGATGGAGCAGCAGCTCCTCGCCGACGACCCACG
>JARIBR010000062.1 GCA_029258695.1 Quadrisphaera sp. | reverse complement strand
TGACTGAACCGGACGCACCCACCCCTGGCGACCTTCGATGAGGCCGCCCCGGCGGCACTGACCTCCGCGCCCCTCCTGGCGCGGGGCTCACCAGCGCGCAGCCGCCGACGGTCCTGGCACGGCGATGGCGGGGTCGCACCATCGCGTCCACCTCAGTCGATGACGAACTGCGTGCCAGGATGCGGCTGTGCCGAGCCGCGTTGCCGTCCTGGCCATCGACGCCGTCGACGTCGAGTCGGTCGCCACGTTCTGGTGCCTGGTGCTCGGGCACGAGGTCGTCGAGCGCGCCGAGGGGATCGTCAGCATCGCCGGGACGCACGGACCCGCGATCGACGTCCTGGCGGTCGCAGAGGTCAAGACCGCCAAGAACCGGTTGCACCTGGACCTCCGGGCCGATGGCACGAGCACCGCCGAGGAGCTGACCCGCCTCCAATGCCTCGGAGCGCGGCGCGTCGACATCGGCCAAGGCGCAGACGTGAGCTGGACGGTGCTCGCCGACCCCGAGGGCAACGAGTTCTGCCTGCTGTCCACCGTCGACGACGACTGAACGCCTGACCACCACGCCGCCGGACGCCCTGCTCGACCAGGACCAGCGCCACCGCAGGGACCAGACCGGCGCACCCGCAGCAGGCGAGCGCCCTGATCCACGCCGTCTCCATTCCTTGGTTCTGCGGCAGCCGGAGTTCTGAGACGTGTAGGGCCGGGTCAGGGGCTCTCTTCCGCGGTGGTGCTCTCCGCATCGAGGTGGGGTGCGGCGGGCACGAGGCGCAGGGCGGCGCTGATTACGCGTTGGGCGGGACGCTCGTCGGGACGCCACCTGATCCGGTACGGGTCGAGCAGGACCATGATCTGGGCGACGAGGTCCTCGAGCTCGGCGGCGGTCACTCGCAGCGTGGTGTTGCTGACCACCGCTGCCTGACGCCACGGCTCGGGTTCCTGTCCTTGGGCAGCGCGCACGGTGTGGGCTTCGACCGTCGCGTCCGAGGCGGCTAGCAGCGCCTGGGTCAGCGCGAGGTCCAGGCCCTGGGCCTCTTCGGGCTCGGCGTCGATGTCCTGGAGCTGGACCTGCCAGCTGGGCACCGCCGCACGCCAGCGACGTTGGCGCCCATCGGCTCCTGGCCCAGCGTCGGTCACCAGACCAGCCGCGGCGAGCTGGCGCAGGTGCCACGAGCACGCGCTCGCGGAGAGGTCGACGACCTCGGCGCACTGCGTGGCCGTCGCCGCCCCTCGCGCCTGCAGGACGTCGAGCATCCGCAACCGCGCGGGGTGGCTCAGCGCGCGCAGCACCGCAGGGTCGGCCAGCCGCTGTCCCCACCGCTCACCTGGATCAGCCATGGTCGGAGCATACGTGAAGGAGCGCCTTGACATACTGATGCGAAGGGCTAGCTTCACGTTATGGAGAGAGCTTCAGCCGTCTCGCCCCAGGCACCGCCGCCCGGCCGAGCACGCAGCCCGCTCGTCGGCCTGCTCGCCGCGCACACCGTCTCGCTGACGGGCAACACCATCACGCTGATCGCCCTGCCGCTGTACGTGCTGGCCACCACCGGCTCACCGGCGGCCACCGGCATCACCGGGGCCGTGGCCACCGTCCCGATCATCATCGGCGGCGCCTTCGGTGGGGTTGTGGTCGACCGGGCTGGCTACCGGATCACCTCGGTGGTCGCCGACGCCGTCGGCGCGGTGACCATCGCCGCGGTCCCCGTGCTGGACGCCACGATCGATCTGCCGTTCTGGGCGCTGCTGGTGCTGGTCTTCACCACCGGTCTGCTCGACACCCCCGGGCAGGTCGCGCGCATCTCCCTGCTGCCCCAGGCCGCCGCGGCCGCCGGCGTGCCCCTGGAGCGAGCGACAGCATGGTTCGACGCCACCGAGCGCGGCTCACGCCTGCTCGGAGCCCCCCTGGCAGGTCTGCTCGTAGCCACCTTCGGCGCCCTGAACGCCCTGGCCATCGACGCGAGCACCTTCGTCGTCGCAGCCCTGCTCGTCCTCGCCCTGGTCCCTCGTCCCACATCGGCACGCTGGGGTGCCCCGCCCCCAGCGCACCTGGCGAGCGAGGAAGCGCCGGCGACCACCACCGACGGGTACTGGCGCCAGCTGGGCCAGGGCATCACCTTCCTGGTCCGCGAGCCGCTGCTGCGCGCGATGGTCCTGATGGTGATGGTCACCAACTTCCTCGACGCCACCAAGACCACCGTCCTGCTGCCGATCACCGCCACCCGCCAGTACGGCGGTGCCACCGCCTTCGGGCTCCTGGTGGGGACCCTGGGCGGCGCTGCCCTGATCGGGGCGCTGGTCTTCTCCGCCATCGGCCACCGCCTCCCGCGCCGAGCGACGTTCGTGGCCGCCTTCGCCCTCGGCGGACCGCCGGCCTACCTCGCCCTGGCCGCGGACCTGCCCCTGCCCGTGGTGGTCGCGGTGGTCGCCGTCTCCGGCCTCGGCGTCGGCGCGATCAACCCGATCATCGCCACCATCGAGCTCGAGCGCGTCCCCGCCGGGATGAGGGCCCGCGTCTACGGCGTCATCGGCGCCGCCGCCTGGGCGGCGATGCCCGCCGGCTCCATCACCGCCGGCTACGCCGTCGAGCACGCCGGACTGACCACCACCCTGTACGTCGTCGGCGCGGCGTACCTCCTCGCATCCCTCACCCCGCTGCTTGGAGGAGCGTGGAAGGACATGGGACCACCCGCGGCCCAGACCACGCCGACGTGAGCACCCCCGCCTGAGCACCACGACCATCACCGCCCGGCAAGCCTCAGGGTGACTCCCCCGCTCGTCGCTGTTCCATGGTTCTGCGGCGAGCCCCGGCGAGACGCGCCGCGCCGACGACACGTCGAGCCGCGGCGTCTCACACGTCCGGGCCAGAAGTCTCGCGGCGTCGGTGGCAAGGGCGCCGACGTCTGCGACACCTTCGGCCTCACCGGCCGGGCGACTTCTCGTGGCGTCCGGCACCGCGCCCCGGCGGGAAGGCTTCATCTGATCGAGGATCGCGCGCCGCCGGCAAGTCGCCGCAGGAGGATTCGGGTTGCCCACCGACGCCGCATCGTGATCCGCTGCCTTGGTCCACCACCCCGTCGAAGGAGCGTCCATGGCTCAGCTCACCGAAGGTGGCATCGCCTACGAGCGGGCCGGGCCGCGCGGGGGCCGGCCCCTGGTGCTGATCCACGCCGGGATCGCCGACCGCCGCATGTGGGACGCGCAGTGGCCAGCCTTGTCCGCCGAGCGCGATGTCGTGCGCCTGGACCTGCGCGGCTTCGGCGACTCCACGACGCCACCGCAGGGCGCGCTGTCCCCCGTCGATGACATCCTCGCCACCCTCGCGCGGCTGGGCATCGAGCGCTGTGACGCGGTCGGAGCCTCCTTCGGCGCCGGCGTCGCGGTCGAGGCAGCGCTGATCACGCCTGCCTTGGTGGCCTCCCTGCTGCTCATCGCACCGGGCGGGTCGCTGATCGCGGAGGTGAGCGCGGACCTGCGCGCCTTCTTCGACGCTGAAGCCGCCGCGCTGGAGGCCGACGACGTCGACGCAGCCGTCGAGACGAACCTGGCCTGCTGGGTCGACGGCTACGGCCGCGACTCGGGCGAGGTGGACCCGGAGGTGCGCGCCGCGGTCGGGGCGATGCAGCGGCGCGCCTTGGAGATCACCGCTCGGTGGGACGAGGTCGAGGAGGACGAGGTGGACCCGCCCGCGCTCGAGCGTCTCGGCGAGGTCACGGCACCGACCCTCGTGCTGATCGGCGGTTTCGACCTCGACGTCATCCACGACGCCGCCGAGCGAGTGGTCGCCGCCGTCGCCGGTGCACGCCGGATCGAGTGGCCAGGCGTGGCGCACCTTCCCTCGATGGAACGCCCAGAAGACTTCCTCACCTTGCTGCGAGAGTGGCTTGCCGCGTTCTGAGCCACGCGGTCGGCCGAGGTTGCTGCCCGCAGGTGTCAGGGGATGCGCTCGATCGGGCGCGTCAGGCCAGCGCGCTCGGGCTGCGGGTCGTAGGCGGTGGGCCAGTACTCGACCTGATGAGCGATGCGATCGCCCTCGACGATCGGGAAGACCACCGCGCGAGCCGACTGCTCACCATCGGTGACGGTGACCTCGCTGACCACCGTGCCGCCCTCGGCGACCAGACGATGGACCTCGAAGTCCCAGCGACCGGTGGAGCTCGGGTAGCGGGCCTGCACCGCCGCGAAGTCCGCCCGCCCGACGATCCGCTCACCCGAGCAGGGCCAGTCGACCGCGCAGTCCGGGGCGAGAGAGCTGGCGGCCAGCTCCCAGTCGTCGGCCTCCATCGCCGCCCCGCTGATCGGCCCTCGACCGGGCGGCCGGAGGTGTGCCGCCGGTCCGGGCCCCAGCAACGATGCGGGGCGCGGCGCGAGGATCGGTGCGCAGGCCCTAGGTGGTGGTGGCTGCTACAGCGTCGGGACGTGCGGCAGCTGGGCCTCGATGAGGTCCAGCACCTCCTCCGGGGCCGCGTCCGGGCCGAGTGCCACCTCGTCGGTCCTGGTCACGGCGTCGATGGACCTCGTACCTCCCGCGGCCACGAGCACGGTGCCGGTGCACGGGCAGTCGGGCGAGACCAGGGCCACCACGCCTGGCGCGACGGCCTCGGGCGTCAGCTCGCCGGGTTCGGTGGGCCGGCGGAAGATGCGCGTCGCCGCGAGGGGCGAGATGGCGTTGACGCGGATACCCAGCGGCTCGCCCTCCGCGGCGAGAGCGTTCATCAACCCGAGCTGCGCACCCTTGCCGGTGCTGTAGGCCGTGACGTCGGCGCCGGGGATGGCCCGCAACGCGAAGCCCGACGTCGTCAGCACGATTCGGCCGTAGCGCCGGTCCGCCATGGCGGGCCACACCGCCCGGCACAGCCACCACGGCGCCGTGACGTTGACAGCGAGCATTCGCTCCCAGTCCTCGTCGGGGGTGTCGACGATGCCGTGGTACCGCACGAGACCGGCGTTGTGGACGAGGGCGTCGATGCGCCCGTGGCGCTCCAGGACGGACACGATGAGGTCCTCGCAGCCCTGACGCGAGGCAAGGTCATGGGTCCGGGCCGATGCGCGCCCTCCCGCAGCGGTGATCTGCTCGACCACCGCTGCGGCCACCGCGGGGTTCCCGCCGCTGCCGTCGCGATCGACACCGGCATCGTGGACGACGACGGCCGCGCCGCGGGCGGCCAGCGCTCGTGCATACGCCGCTCCCAGGCCGCGCCCGGCTCCCGTCACCAGGACCACCTGGTCATCGAGTCGGATCACCCCAGGAACCTACCGAGCCCTCAAGGCCGCGAGAGGGCCGCGAGCTCGCGCCGACGCTGATCGCAACCGTCGTCTCCTGCCTCACCGGACGGTGAGCAGCAACCCGCCTTCGTGACGGTCCCCCGCTCGCCGGTGGGCCCGCGGCCGTGCGCAGGCGCCGTCGACGAGGACGCCATCGCCGAACCGCAGACGATCCTCACGCGGCGCGAAGGAGCGTCGATCTCCCGCTACCGGGTCGTTACGCCCCTGAGCGACAGGGCTCACCTGCGTTCTTCCCGTGAGTGGACTGGCGGTCGTCGCCGGAACCAGCCGCGACTTCGGTCGGGCATGCACCGAAGAGCTCGCAGATGCAGATTGGGAAGTCGTGGCCCTCGTCCGCACCGCCGAAGACGCCGCGAGCTGGCACGACCAGCCAGGCGTTCACCCCGTCGTGCACGACATCCGCTCGCGTGAACTCACCGTCCTCCTGGACACCGTGGGCAGGCGGCCCGTGGACGCCCACCGCGCCGAAGTCCTCGACGCCGCCTACGCAGCCCACCCCGAACGGTTCGTGCGCCACCGACCCCAGCCAGCACCACTCCCGGAGGCCGCCTGGATCAACCCACCGCAGAGCTCAACGATCGACCACGCAAACTGACCCACCCAGGTTGACAGGTTCCGCGCCGTCGGTCGCCGTCGGTCGCCGTCGAGAGCCAGGACCGCGCCGACATCACCGGCGACCGTGGGGCGGTGGGACGGTCCTCCGGGCGGTTCACCAGCCACGAACCCACCGATCTCGCGCTGAGGACCGCGAGGCCATGATGGGGCAGTGGCTCTCGACGCTGTGCACACGCGCCGGCTGGCCCTGACCCGGCCACGCGCCAGCGACCTCGAGGACCTGCACGGGATGTTGTCCGACCCGGCGGTGTGGCAGCACTTCCCCTCCTTGCGCCACGCCGACCACAGCGCCAGCGAGGCGGCGCTGACCCGGGGCGTGCAGGCGTGGGAACGCGACGGTCTGGGCTGGTGGGTCGCCCGCAGAACCTCCCCCAGCGACGCCGACGTCGAGGACGCCGGCGTGCTGGTGGGCAACGGCGGCTGCACCCTGCGCCACGGCGCGGTGTGGAACCTCGGATACCGTCTCGTGCGCTCAGCATGGGGCCACGGCTACGCCCAGGAGATCATCACCGCCGCCCGAGCCGCCGCGACCGCCACCGATCCCGAGACGGCGATCACCGCCTACCTGCTCGAGCACAACACCGAGTCGCGGCGCTCGATCGAGCGCGCCGGCGGGTTCACCCTCGTCTGGCGCGGCCCAGACGTCGGCAGTCCCGACCCGCAGGCGGTCCGCCTGCTCTACACCGACCGGCCCCTTGACCCCGTGATCCTCAAGACCCTCACCGCGACCAGCTGAGCGCCGCTCGGCATCGCGCGATGCCACTCTGCGACGAGCGCGCACCGCTCGGCACGACGTCGCTACCCACCGGGCTCCTGTGGTCGACGGCCCGTCGGTGACGCCGCAGGTGGGGCTGGTGCCGTGGTGGTGCCGTGGTGGTGAGGACGACCTCCGGTCGCTGCTGTCGGGTGTACGGTCACCGGTCATCGACTCGAGGAGGTGAGACCGGTGCACGTCATGTCTGAAGCGGCGTCCCCGTCCTGCCTCGAGGTCTGCGTGAGCTGACCGTCACTGGCCACCGGGGCACCGCACCACCTCCGCGAAAGGCCTCGACATGGACTTCCTCTCCCAGATCACGAGCGATGGCGCAGGCGAACGCCGCTTCTCCGCCGGCGACGCGCTCGACGCGCTGGCCTCCGCAGCTCACGGTGCTCACCGCGGACCACTGTTGCGGCTCGCTCACGGCAAGCTCGGCGGAGGCGCCACCGAGCACGAGAACACCGACCACCCCTTGACCGCCCAGCTGGGTGACGACGTCGAGACGACCGCCGCCTCGCCCCGTCCAGCCGCTCCCTCTCACCTGGACGCCCTTGAGCCGCGACTGCGCCGTGGAGTGGTGCTGCGCGCGGGCGAGGAGTCGTGCGAGGTCGCCGTCGAGGGCCGGCCGGTCTCAGCGCGCTACGTCGGCGCCTTCCCCCGCCCGCGCACCGAGCGGGTGGCCCCCGGGCACCTGGTCGCTCTTTCCACCGCCGCCGACGACAGCGCGGTCGTGGTCTTCCGCTGGTACGACGCCGTCGTGCTCGGCACCAGCGGCGAGCAGGTCCAGATGTGGGAGCCCGCCCACGGCGAGGTCCTCGCCACCCTGCGCTACCCCGACCGCCACCACCGGCAGGGGACTCGCGCCTACCTCTCAGCTGGGTTGCCAGGCGCCGAGTGGTGGCTCGCCGGCCCTGTCCCCGCAGCAGCCCACGAGGCCGACGTCGAGCTCGGCGAGGTCGAGCGCTTCTGCACCCAGCACGGCCTGTGGGGCTGACCCATCCAGGCGCGCGGCCATCCCCTCTCCGGCGCCGCCCGGGGGCCGCCGACCACTTCTCTCAGCGATCACAGGGCGCGCCGGTGACGGTGCACTCCTGGACCATTAGGCCCCCGGCCTGATGTGGGCACCACGATCGATCGGGACCCCGTCTGCACGCATGTCGCGCCTCCGCGGCGTCGGCGTCTGGGGGTACTCAAGGCACCCACCGTGCGGGCCCGCTGCCGCAGACCAGAGGCGGGCGCACCGACCAGTGCTTGCTGGCGCGGTGCCGTCCCCTCCGAGCCACAGCCGCGGCCGCGTGCTGGCCAGCACCGGCGGCACCCGAGCGGCTTCGACCAACACCGCGCTGTGCCGCACTGCGACGGGCCGCGCTCCGGACGGCGCGACGGTCACCGTCTTCGTCGGACTGACCGCACTGCCCCACTTCGACCCCGACGACGACCACGATCCCCTGCCACCCGCGATGGTCGGCCTCCGCGCGGCGATCGCTTGAGCCGACGCGGTGCTGATCAGCACCCCGGAGTACGCCGGCACCCTGCCCGGGTCGATGAAGAACCTGCTGGAGTGGACCGTCGGCTCCACCGTGCTGATCGGCAAGCCGACCGCCTGGGTCAACGGCGCCACCGGTCCTGGACGCGGCGCAGGAGCCGTGGCCGCGCCGGCCACCGTGCTCGCCTACGTCCAGGCCGACGTGGACGACGCCCTCGCCC
>JARIBR010000041.1 GCA_029258695.1 Quadrisphaera sp. | reverse complement strand
CCGGCCGCGATCGCCCAGTTGTCCTGCCACAGGTTCGTCGGGGACGGCAGGACCCACCGCCACCGCTCCGGGTCCTCGCTGCCCAGCTTCCCCAGCCGGGCGTCGCCGTTCCACGTCTGGACCAGCGTGCGCGCGTTCTCCGGGATGACGGACGTGCCGGGGTTCGGGTCGAAGGCCTCGACGTGCGGCGCCAGGGTGGCGACGAGGAACTCCTGCGCCGCGTCGTAGTCGGCGTCCTCCGTGGTGTTCTCGTCGATGCCCTGGGCGTTGAACCAGGCGTAGAGGACCTCGCCGGGGTCCTCCGACAGCGACACCGAGCCCGACGCCTCGTTCTGGGCGGCGTCGAAGAAGTCCTCCCACGTGGCCAGCGGGCGGGTGATGGCCCGGGTGTCGTACGCGAACCCGGTGGTGCCCCACGCCTTGACCACCGTGTAGGCGTTGCCCGGGTCGAACGGCTGGTCCCGGAACTCCCGCTGGACGTTGCCGAGGTTCGGGAGGAGGTCGTGGTTCAGCTCGCTCAGCAGGGCGTTCTGGACCATGAGCTGGACGTAGTAGCTCGAGGGGACGACCACGTCGTAGCCCGACTCACCCCTCGCCTCGATGAGGCGGGCGATCATCTCCTCGTTGGAGCCGAAGGCGTCGACGGTGACGCTCGGCCCCACCGCGGCGGTGAAGCCGGCCAGCACGTCCGGGTCGTCGTAGTCGTCCCAGCTGTAGAGGCTGACGGAGTCCTCGAGCTCGGCGTCGGTGGCCGTCGGCGCGGTCGGCGAGGTCTCCCCGCACGCCGCCAGGGCGGCGCCGCCGCCGACCAGCGCGGCGGCCGAGAGGAACGAGCGGCGGCTCAGGCGCGCCGCGGCGGCAGTCGGCACGAGCACCCTCAACGGGTCGCTCTCGCTGCTCGGCTGCGAGCCGCGGTACCGACCGGTCGTGGTCATCATCGCCTCCCCGCCGGGCCGTGAGGAGGTGCGGCCCGGCGCGGTCACCGTAGGCACTCACGCAGGGTGGCGAGAGCCGGGACCATCCGTACGGCTCACCCGAGGAGGCGCCCTCGCCCGGTCGGCGCCGCACCCCGCCCACCGCCGGTGACGGTCGCGAGGGCTGCACCCCGCACCGCTCGTTCGCCGGCAGCCCGGCGGGCGGGCCACCGTGAGTGCGGCACCCTCCGGTTCTCGGCGGTGGCCCGAACCGGCGCTGTGCACCGATCCGGTGCTGTGGGTCCTCCAGCGCCTGGCGCTCATCGCGGAGCGGGCGACCCCCGGGGCGGCTGCCACCTCGATCACCGTGGTGCGGGGTCGCCCGGCGGCGGGCCGCCGGGCCAGGGCATAGCCTGGGCGTGCGCGCGGTCGAGGACACGGCCGCCCCCGCCGCGCGAGCCGGGACCTCACCGGGTGCACGGTGAGCGGGCCGGCCCTGGAGACCTCGATGGACGCACCTTCCCCTGCCGAGGAGCTGACAGCCGTCTTCGCCCGCACGTCGGGCCTGCTGCTCTCCCAGGAGACGGTGGAGACCGCCCTGGACCTGGTCACGAGCCTGGCCGTGGAGGTGGTCGAGGGCGCCGACGCCTCCGGGCTCACGCTGGTCGACGCCCAGGGGCGCCGGCGCACCGCCGCGGCCACCGACGCGCTCGCCGAGCGCGCCGACGCGGCCCAGTACGAGCTCGACGAGGGCCCGTGCCTGGCGGCGTGGGCCGGACGCACCGGCGTGCGCGTCGACGACGTGCGCACCGATGCGCGCTGGCCGCGCTGGGCCCGCGTCGCCGACGGGCTCGGTCTGCGCTCGGCGGTCAGCGCCCCGCTGGTGGCGGGTGACGTCGCCCTGGGAGCCATGAAGCTGTACGCGCGCTCCCCCGGTGCCTTCGACGCGCGCAGCGAGCACCTGCTGGTGATGTTCGCCGCCCAGGCGGCGATCTTCGTCGCGAACGTGCAGACCGCAGAGGCCGGTCGGCGCCTGAGCGAGGACCTCCGGGGCGCGCTGCGCGACCGCGACGCGATCGCCTGCGCGCGCGGGGTGCTCATGGTGCGCGAGGGCGTCGACGAGGCGGGAGCCTTCACGCTGCTGGTCGGCCAGGCACGGCAGGAGGGCCGGACGGTCCACGCCACCGCCCGCGCGCTCGTGGCCGCCGCCGCCCGGCGACGCCGGTGAGCGAGCACGCGCCGGCCGAGCGCGACGAGGACCAGCGCCGCGCGCTCCAGGTGGCGCTGCAGCGGGCGGGGCTGACGGTGGAGGCGCTGTGGTTGCGCTACTTCGCGGTGGGCGGCGTCGCCGGGCCGCTGGAGGTGGAGGGCTGGTTGGAGGGCCTGCTCGAGCTTCCGGACGTGGAGCGCGACGTGCTGGCGGTGGCGGCCAACGAGCGTCTCGACGAGCTCGCCGGGACGCTGCGGGTGCCCCACAGCCGCCCGCTGCGCCAGGCCCGCCCGCGGCGAGGGCCGCTGGCGGCGCTGGTGACGCTGCTGGAGCAGGAGCAGCTCGACGCCGGCGGTGGGCTGGTCGCCGCGGCGGAGGCGGCCGGGCGCGCCCTGGGCGTCGAGCTCGTCGTCCACCTCGTGGACGACGAGCAGCGCGAGCTGATACCCGTGGTCGCCCCCGGCCAGGGGCGCGCCGCCTGCGTGTCGGTGGACGGGTCGCTCGCCGGCAAGGCCTATCAGGTGGGACGGCTCCAGAGCGGCGCCGCCGGGGACCACCCGGTGCTGTGGTTCCCGCTGCTGGAGGGGCCGCGGCGCCTGGGGGTGCTGCAGGTGCTCCTCGACGACCCGGCGGGGCTGCGCGACCCGCTGCTGCACCAGCACTGCGGGTGGGTGGCCGCGCTCCTCGGCCACCTCGTGGTGGCCGCCGACCGGCGCGGCGACGACGTGCTCCCCGTGCGCACCCACCACCCCCGCACCGTGGCTGCCGAGCTGGTGTGGAACCTCCTGCCCCCGCTGACCGCCGGGGACGAGCGCTTCCAGCTCTCGGGACTGGTGGAGCCCGCGCACTCCGTGGGCGGTGACGTCTTCGACCACGCGCTGTCCGGGCGCCGGGCCGACCTCGCCGTCGTCGACGCCACGGGCCACGACCTCGGCGCCGGGCTCGTCGCCAGCGCCGTCCTGGCGGCCTACCGCGTCGCGCGCCGCGCCGGCCACGGGCTGTACGCCCAGGCCGCCGCCATCGACGAGGTCGTGGCGGAACACGTCACGCCGGCGACGGCCACCGGCGTGCTGGCCAGCCTCGACCTGGCGAGCGGGAGGCTGCGCTACGTCGTCGCCGGGCACGCCGCGCCGCTGGTGCTGCGCGACGGCCACGTGGTGGCCAGCCTGGAGGCCGGCCGGCGCGCCGCCTTCGGCCGGGGCACCGGGGAGCTGAGCGTCGGCGAGCACGTCCTGCAGCCCGGCGACGCGCTGGTGCTCTACACCGACGGCGTGGTCGAGGCCCGTGATCCTCGGGGCGAGGCGTTCGGCCTGCCCCGCCTGGTCGACCTCCTCGAGCGCGCGGCCGCCGGGGGCCACTCCCCGCCGGAGACCGTCCGACGGCTGGTCCACGCCGTGCTGCGCCACCAGGACGACGTGCTGCAGGACGACGCCACGGTGCTCCTGGCGCGCTGGTCAGGCCCGGCCCGCCCGTCGCCGACCGGTGACGGGCGGCCCTGAGCCTCCCGGTGCGCGCGCGGGGCCCCACGCCCGACCCCTCGCGGGGCGGTGCTCGAGAGCTGCAGCCCGACGAACCCCGCGATGATCACCCGCGTCCGGGAGCGCGCTCCTGCAGCTCCCACGGCGAGCCGTACCCACCCTCGGCCTCGGGTCGTGAGAGCAGCTCGAGGAACGGCACGGCGTCGAGCTCCTCCGGCCCACGGACGCCCGTCGCCGCCCACGTGCCGGCCGCGAGCAGCTCCAGGGCCACCACCGGGTTCACCGCGGTCTGCCAGACGACGCACTGGGAGCCGTACTCGGCCATCGACCAGGCGTTGTCCACCAGGTGGTGGAGGTACACCTCGCGCGGCTCACCGTCCGTGCCCGTCCCGGTGACGAGCACCCCGGCGCACGTGGTGCCGCTCATGCGCGGGCCGATGGTGGCCGGGTCCGGGAGCACCGCGGCCACGACGTCGCGCGGGGAGACCTCGACGCCCTTGACGGGCACCGGCGCCGTGGAGTCCAGACCGAGGGCGTGCAGGGTGCGCAGCACGCCGATGAACTCCTCACCCAGGCCGTACTTGAAGGTGACGCGCCGGGCGTCGAGGGTGCGTGGGAGCTGCAGCACCTCCTCGTGCTCGACGTGCACGCACTCCACCGGCCCGATGCCGCCGGGGAAGTCGAACACCTCCGGCTCGGAGAACGGCGGCACGGTGGTCCACCCGATCTCACGCTCGTAGATCACCGGCGGGTTGAGGCACTCCTCGATCGTCGTCCAGATGGAGAACGACGGTGCGAAGATCTCGTTCCCGTCGTCGTCGGTCACCGACAGGTTGGCGCCGTCGCGCACGCCCAGCTCGTCGACCTCGCGGAAGAGGTGGTCGACGGCGTACCGGGCGAGGACGTTGGACAGGCCGGGCTCCACGCCGATGCCCACCAGCGCCAGGCGCCCCGCGGCCTCCCACTCGCCCGCGCGGGCGTACTGCTCGTCCCCGAGCTTCTCCCCGGTGCGCTCGTGCGGCGCCCGCGGGTGCGGCGTGGAGAGCGAGAGCGCCATGTCGAGGTAGTCCGCGCCCGCGGCGAGCGCCCCGTCGAAGACCGGCATGACGAACCGCGGGTCCACGGCGTTGAGCACGTGGGTGGCGCGGTGCTCGCGGGCGTGGGCCTCGACCGCGCCGGCCGAGGAGGCGTCCACCTGGGCTGCGGCGAAGCGCTGCTCGCCGGGGTGGCGCTGCATCACGGCGTCGACGCTGCGCTGCGCCCGGGCGAGGTCCTGGTCGGCCATCACCATGACCTCGAAGAAGTCCCGGCGAGCGGCGATGCGGGCCACGGCGTCACCCACCCCGCCGGACCCGACGACGAGGACGCGCAGCGGGGCGGTGGTGGTCGGCGTGCCTGATGGTGCGGTCATGAGCGGTTCCTCCGAGCGGACAGGGCGCGGCCGATGACCACGACGGCGAGGATCCCGAGGAACATCGCCGACCCGATGACGTTGGCCTGCGCCGGGATGCCGCGGGCGGCGGCGACGTAGACGAACTTGGGGAAGGTGTCGACCGAGCCGGAGTTGAAGTTCGTGATGATGAAGTCGTCGAAGCTCAGCGCGAAGCTCAGCAGCGCCGCTGCGATGATCCCCGGCGCCAGCAGCGGCAGGGTGACGCGCCAGAAGGTCTGGAGCGGCGAGGCGTACAGGTCACCGGCCGCCTCCTCGAGCGCCGGGTCGAGGCTGGAGACCCTGGCCTTGACGGTGACGACCACGAAGCTGAGGCAGAACATGATGTGGGCGACGACGACGGTCCAGTAGCCGGGCGTGATCCGCAGGTTGAGGAACTGGGAGAGCAGCGAGGCCCCCAGCACCACCTCCGGGGTGGCCATCGGCAGGAAGATCAGCAGGTTGATCGGTCCGCGGCCCGTGAACCGGTAGCGCACGAGGGCGATGGCGATCAGCGTGCCGAGCACCGTGGCCACCACCGTCGCCAGCGCGCCGATGGTCAGGCTGTTCACCACGGCGCCGCACACACCGGGGGCACCGCACGGGTTCGCCCAGTTGTCGAGGGTGAAGCCGCGCCACGAGATGTTGGAGCGGCCGCCGTCGTTGAAGGAGAACGCCACGGTGTAGGCGATCGGCACCATGAGGTAGACCATCGCCAGCACCACGTAGGCCGGGAGCAGCACGTCGCCGAGACGGGGGATGCGCCTCCTCGACGCTGCCGGCATCCTGCGCCGCCCGCCGTGGGCCGCGTCCTCGGCGAGCTCGGTGCTGGCGAGGACCTGGCCGGCGCTCACAGCAGCTCCTCCGTCCCCGCGCGGCGCACGTACAGGGCGACGAGCACGAGGATCCCGGCCATGAGCATGAAGGACAGCGCTGCCGCCGTCGGGTAGTCCACCACCCGGAAGAAGCGCGACTCGATGACGTTGCCGATCATCGCCGAGCCCGGCCCGCCGAGGATCGCGGCGTTGACGTAGTCGCCCGTCGCGGGGATGAACGTCAGCAGCGTCCCGGCGACGACGCCGGGCAGCGAGAGGGGCAGGGTGATGTGGAAGAACGTCGTCACGGGACCCGCGTACAGGTCGCCGCCCGCCTCGAGGAGGCGCTGGTCCAGCCGCTCGAGGCTGGCGTAGATGGGCAGGGTCATGAAGGGGATGAAGTTGTACGTCAGCCCGGCGACGACCGCGAGCGGGGTGGCGGTCAGCCGGGCGCCCTCGGGGAGGATCGACAGCGCTTTGAGCGACTGCACGACGAGGCTCTCGTCGGCGAGGACCTGGCGCCAGGCGATGGTGCGCAGGACGAAGCTGACGAAGAACGGGGCGATGACCGCCACCAGCAGCAGCTGCTGGAGCAGGGGGTGGGCGCGGGCGCGGACGGCGATGACGTAGGCCAGCGGGTAGCCGATGGCCAGGGCCAGCACGGTCGCGATGAGCCCGTAGGTGAGCGACCGCGCGAACCACGGCCAGTAGTCCGCGAGCGCTTCGGTGTAGTTCGAGACCTGGAAGGCCGGTTGGTAGGCCCCGACGCCGCCGTTCGGCACGGGTGCCTGGAGCGAGGTGGTCGCGAGCAGGACGATGGGCGCGAGGAAGAAGATCGCCAGCCACAGCAGCCCCGGCACGAGCAGGAGGTAGGGCAGCCAGCGCCGGCCAGCGCTGGGCGCGTCCTGCTGCGGCGCCCGCACCGTCGGCCCGGAGCTCTGGAGCCCGGCGAGCACCGACATCAGGCGACCCCGACGCTCTCGTCGGCGGTGGCGTCGGCGTCGGCGTCGGTCGGGCCGGCGCCGGTCGTCGAGGGGCCGGCGCCGTCGTCGCTCGAGCCCAGACCCGCGCTGAGGTCGGCGTCGCCGGCCAGACCGAAGACGTGGGCCGGCGCGCAGGCCAGGCGCACCCGGTCGCCCCGGCGGACCCTGACCGAGCTGCCGAGGTTCTGCGCGAAGACCGAGAGGCGCCCGGCGCCTGGGACCTCGACGAGGTACTGGGTGGAGACACCGGCGAACGCCACGTCGACGACCCGCCCGGTCCCGAGGTCGTTCACGGCGCCGCCCAGACCCTCGTCACCGTCGGCGCCCCGCGCGTCACCCGAGCCGTCGGCGCCCTGGGGGACGAGGTGCACCTTCTCCGGCCGCACCCCGACGACCACGCGTCCCGACGTGGCCGCGGCGCGCGAGCGCGGCAGGAGCACGTGCCCGCCGCCGGGCAGCGAGACCTGCAGGTCCTCGCCGCGCTCACCGACCACCTCGCCGGGCAGCAGGTTGGACTGGCCGAGGAAGTTCGCCACGAAAGCCGTGCGCGGGAGGTCGTAGAGCTGCTCGGGGGGGCCCATCTGCTCGACCTTCCCCGCGTTCATCACCGCGACCTCGTCGGCCATGGTCATGGCCTCCTCCTGGTCGTGGGTGACGTGCAGGAAGGTGATGCCGACGTCGTCCTGGATGCGGGTGAGCTCCCCCTGCATCTGCCGGCGCAGCTTGAGGTCCAGGGCGCCGAGCGGCTCGTCGAGGAGGAGCACCGACGGCCGGTTGACCAGCGCCCTGGCGAGCGCGACGCGCTGCTGCTGCCCCCCGGACAGCTGCCCGGGCCTGCGACCGGACATGTGGCCGAGCTCGACGAGGTCGAGGGCCTCGCGGGCGCTGGCGACCGCGTCCTTCTTGCCGCGCCGCTTGAGACCGAAGGTGACGTTGGCGAGCACGTCCATGTGCGGGAAGAGCGCGTAGCTCTGGAAGACGGTGTTCACGGGCCGCTGGTGGGGTCGGCTGGCGGTGACGTCCTGCCCGCCGATGAGGACCCGTCCCGCTGACGGCGCCTCGAGGCCGGCCACCATCCGCAGCGTCGTCGTCTTGCCGCAGCCCGAGGGGCCCAGCAGGGCGAAGAAGGAGCCGGCGGGCACCGTCAGCGTGAGGTCGTCGACGGCCACCGCGGGACCGAACGCCTTCGTGACGCGCTCGAGGTGCAGGTCGGCGCCACCCTCGGAGAGTTCCTCGCTCTCGACCCGGGACGCGGCCATCAGTTGCCGATGACTCTCTGGAAGTCGGCGTTGAACTGCCGGTCCTCGTCCGGGGTGAGCTCGCGGAAGACCTTCGCCTGGGCCAGCGTGTCCTCGTCGGGGAAGATCAGCGGGTCGTCCACGAGCTCCGGGTCGATCTGCTCCATGGCCTCGCGGGCGCCCTGGACGGGGCAGATGTAGTTGACGTAGGCGGCGACCTGCGCCGCGATCTCCGGCTGGTAGTAGTAGTTCATCAGCTCCTCGGCGTTGGCCTTGTGGGGGCTGCCGATGGGGACCATCATGTTGTCGCTCCACAGCGTGCCGCCGCCGTCGGGCAGGGTGAACGTGAACTGGTCGTCGTTCTCGAAGTTCAGCTGGGTGAAGTCCCCGGACCACCCGATGACCGCCAGGGCGTCCCCGGAGATGAGGTCCTCCTTGTAGGAGTTGCCCTTCACCTGGCGGATCTGCCCGCTGTTGATCTGCTCCTCGAGGACGTCGAGGGCTCGGGAGAACTCCTCCTCGCCCCAGTCCGGGGAGCTGATGTCGACCCCCTGGTCGGCCATGATCACGCCCATCGTGTCGCGCATCTCGTCGAGGACCTCGACCCGTCCCCTCAGCTCGGGGCGCCACAGGTCCGAGAGCTCTCTCAGCTCGAACGGGACCTCGGCGGTCCTCCAGCCGAGGCCGGCGAAGCCCGACTGCCACGTGAGCGACTGCTCGCGCCCGGGGTCGAAGTCGACGTCGGCGAGGGTGGCGAGGATGTTCTCCTTGTGGGGGATCGCTGCGGCGTCGAGCTGCTGCGTGTATCCCTGGCTGATGCAGCGGGCGGCCATCCAGTCGGTGAGCGTCATGATGTCGGCGCCGATGTCCTGGCCCTGCGCGAGCTGGCCCTGCACCTTGCCGTAGTAGCTGTCGTTGCCGTCGACGGACTCGCGGTACGTGACCGCGATGCCGGACTGCTCCTCGAACTGCTGGAGCGAGGGGTAGCTCCCCCCGCCCTCGGCGAGGTCCAGGTACAGCGTCCAGTTGGCCCACCGCAGCGTGCGGTCGGTCTCGGAGACGTCCTCCGCCGCCTGGAGCTCGGCGCCGCTGCCCCCTCCGGTGCCCTCCGTCCCGCAGCCGGCGAGCGCCGCGAGGACACCACCGGCGCCGAGAGCTCCGGCCCCGCGCAGCAGCGAGCGACGCGACACGCGGGACGCGAGCTGGGCCGCCACGAGCGGTCGGAGGTGGTCAGGGATCGGTGGTCGTCGGTTCATGAGGTCTCCTCGGTGTCGTGCGTGCGCGTGCGGGAGGGCAGCGTCAGTCGTCGATGGCTGCCATCACGTGCTTGATCCTCGTGTAGTCCTCGAGGGAGTACGCGGACAGGTCCTTGCCGTACCCGGAGGACTTGAAGCCGCCGTGCGGCATCTCCGCCGCCATCGGGATGTGGGTGTTGAGCCACACGCAGCCGAAGTCCAGCCGCTTCGACATGCGCAGGCCCCGGGCGAGGTCCGACGTCCAGACGCTGGACGCGAGCCCGTACAGGGTGGAGTTCGCCAGACGGAGCGCCTCGGCCTCGTCGGTGAACGTCTGCACGGTGATCACGGGGCCGAAGACCTCGTCGGTGGTGATCTCGTCGCCGGCCTGCAGACCCGCGACCACGGTGGGCTCCAGGAAGTAACCCTCGCCCAGGCCCTGCGCCCGGCTCCCCCCGGCGGCCACGTCCGCGTGGTCGGGCAGCCGGTCGAGGAAGCCGGTGACGCGCTCCAGGTGGCTCGCGCTGTTGAGGGGCCCGAGCGCGGCGTCCGGGTCGTCGGGCATGCCGGGCTTCGTGGCCCGCGCCTGCTCGGCGAGCGCGGCGACGAGCTCGTCGTGGATCTCGCGCGCGGCGAGGACGCGGGTGGCTGCGGTGCAGTCCTGACCGGCGTTGAAGTACCCGGCCGCCGCGATCCCCTCGGCCGCCGCAGCGATGTCGGCGTCGGCGAAGACGATCACGGGGGCCTTGCCCCCCAGCTCCAGGTGCAGGCGCTTCAGCGCCGGGCCCGCGGCCGACGCCACCTCGGTGCCCGCGCGCACGGACCCGGTGATCGAGACCAGGGCCGGGGTCCGGTGGCTGACGAGGGCGCGACCGGTGTCGCGGTCGCCCGCGACGACGTTGAGCACGCCCGGCGGGAGGTGCTCGGAGGCCAGCTCGGCGAGCATCAGCGTGGACTCGGGCGTGGTGTCGCTCGGCTTGAGCACGATGGTGTTGCCGGCCGCCAGCGCGGGGGCGATCTTCCACACGGCCATCATCAGCGGGTAGTTCCACGGCGTGACCTGCGCGACCACCCCGAGCGGCTCGCGGCGCACCCACGAGGTGTGCCCGGCCAGGTACTCCCCCGCGCTCTTGCCCTCCAGGACCCGGGCGGCGCCGGCGAAGAACCGCAGCTGGTCGATGCACGGGGGGATCTCGTCGGTCCGGCCCATGGCGTGCGGCTTGCCGGTCGACGAGCTCTCGAGCTGCACGAACTCCTCGGTGCGGGCCTCGAGGGAGTCGGCGATACGCAGCAGCGCCAGCTGGCGCTCCGCCGGGGTGGTCTGGCCCCAGGTCTCGAAGGCGCGGGACGCCGCGTCGAACGCCGCGTCGACGTCCGCCGCGCTCGAGACGGGCGCCCGGGCGACCACCGCCCCGGTGCTGGGGTCGACGACGTCGGAGCGCGTGCCGTCGGTCGGCTCGGCCCAGGCACCGTCGACCCAGTTCCTCAGCTGGCGCGGCGCGTCCGCGTCCTCGTGGCCGGTCGAGCCGTGGGCGCGCTCTGCGGTGGTGGTCACGGTGTCCTCCAGGAGGTGCGGCATCGGTGCCAGGCGCCGGCACGGGTCGTTCCGCGTCGGTGGGGTGACCCTAACCACACCACAGAAGATTTGGCTATTCCCATACCCGATCTGCTCAACGAGCGATGACATCGTCACCGATCGCCCCCATGAGCCACGGATCGGCTTGCCACGGCAGCCGTCGGCCCGCCATGCTGTCGCCGGTGGACCCCCGGAGCGCGCCCGTGCTCGACGAGTTGTCGAAGCGCATCATCGAGCAGCTGCAGGACGACGGACGACGCTCGTACGCGGCGATCGCCAAGGTCGTCGGCCTCTCCGAGGCAGCCGTGCGCCAGCGCGTGCAGCGGCTCCTCGACTCGGGCGTGGTCCAGATCGTCGCGGTCACCGACCCGGTGCAGGTCGGGTTCACGCGCCAGGCGCTCATCACGGTGCGCACCAACGGTGACGCCGCTCCGGTGTTCGCCGAGCTGGCCAAGCTGCCGGAGGTCGACTACGTCGTCGCCACGGCTGGCAGCTTCGACGTCATGGCCGAGGTGGTCTGCGAGGACGACGACCACCTCCTCGACCTCGTGAACTCGAGGATCCGGGCCATCCCGGGTGTCGGTTCCACCGAGACCCACCTCTACCTGAAGCTCGTCAAACAACGCTACGACTGGGGAACCCGATGACCACGACGCCCACGGACACCACCGCTCCGGAGGTCTCCTCCGACACCACGCCCACCGGGACGCCGCGAGCCGCTGCGGCCCGCGACCACCTGTGGGGCCACTTCACCCGGCACTCCGTCTACGAGGACGGGGGGTCGGTGCCGGTGATCGTCTCCGGCGAGGGCGCCCGGATCACCGACGACCGTGGTCGCACGTACCTCGACGCGCTCTCGGGGCTGTACGTGGTCCAGGTCGGTCACGGGCGCACCGAGCTCGCCGAGGCCGCCGCCCGCCAGGCGGAGAAGCTCGCGTTCTTCCCGCTGTGGTCCTACGCCACCCCGCCCGCGATCGACCTCGCGGAGCGCCTCGCGGCCCACGCCCCGGGCGACCTCAACCGCGTGTTCTTCACCACCAGCGGCAGCGAGGCCGTCGAGACCGCGTGGAAGCTGGCCAAGCAGTACTTCAAGCTCACCGGCAAGCCCACCAAGACCAAGGTGATCTCGCGCTCGGTGGCCTACCACGGCACCACGCAGGGCGCGCTGAGCATCACCGGCATCCCCGACGCCAAGACGATGTTCGAGCCGCTGGTGCCGGGGACGCACAAGGTGCCCAACACCAACGCCTACCGCGCCCCGGAGCACGTGCGCGACGACCCGAAGGCCCTCGCCGTCTGGGCGGCGGACCGCATCGAGGAGGCGATCCTCTTCGAGGGTCCCGACACCGTCGCGGCGGTCTTCCTCGAGCCGGTGCAGAACTCCGGCGGGTGCTTCCCCCCGCCGCCTGGCTACTTCGACCGCGTGCGCGAGATCTGCGACCGCCACGACGTGCTGCTCGTCTCCGACGAGGTGATCTGCGCGTTCGGCCGCATCGGGTCCATGTTCGCCTGTGACGACTTCGGCTACGTGCCGGACATCATCACGTGCGCCAAGGGCATCACGAGCGGCTACTCGCCGCTGGGGGCCTGCATCGCCAGCGACCGGATCTTCGAGCCCTTCAAGCACGGCGACACGACGTTCTCGCACGGCTACACCTTCGGCGGGCACCCGGTCTCGGCGGCCGTCGCCATGGCCAACCTCGACATCTTCGAGCGGGAGGGGTTGAACCAGCGGGTGAAGGAGAACGCGCCGGCGTTCCGCACCACGCTCGAGAAGCTGCTCGACCTGCCCATCGTCGGAGACGTGCGCGGTGAGGGCTACTTCTACGGGATCGAGCTCGTCAAGGACAAGGCCACGCGCGAGACGTTCGACGCCGACGAGGCCGAGCGGCTCCTGCGCGGCTTCATGTCCGGCGCGCTGTTCGAGGCCGGCCTGTACTGCCGGGCCGACGACCGCGGCGACCCCGTCGTCCAGCTCTCCCCGCCGCTGACCTGCGGGCAGGCGGAGTTCGACGAGATCGAGGGGATCCTGCGCGACGTCTTCACCCGTGCGTGGGACCGGCTGTGAGCCCCCGGTGAGCGGTCCGGTCCGGTCGCTCTGGGCAGACCTCACTCCCGACGGGCCGCCTCCGGTCCCGCTGGACGGCGACGCCGTGGCGGACGTGGTCGTCGTCGGCGCCGGGCTCACCGGGCTGTGGACGGCGCACTCCCTCCTCGTCGCCGACCCCAGGCTCGACGTGCTCGTCCTCGAGGCCGGCGACGTCGGCTTCGGCGCGAGCGGGCGCAACGGCGGGTGGTGCTCAGCGCTCTTCCCCGCCTCGACCGCCGGCCTGGCACGCCGTCACGGCCGCGAGCCGGCGCTGGCCATGCGGCGGGCCATGGTGGACGCGGTCGGCGTCGTCGGGTCCACCGCCGCCGACGAGGGCATCGACTGCGGCTACATGCGCGGCGGCACGGTGACCGTCGCGCGCAGCACCGCCCAGCTGGCGCGGGCCCGCGCGGAGGTGGAGGAGGCGCGGCGCTGGGGCGTGGACCACCTCGAGCTCCTCGACGCCGATGCCGCGCGCGGGCGTCTCGCGGCGCGCGCCGTCCTCGGCGGCACGTGGACCCCGGACTGCGCCCGGGTCCAGCCGATGGCGCTCGTGCGCGGTCTCGCGGCCGCCGTGCGCCGACGCGGCGGGCGCATCGCCGAGCGGACGCGTGCGCGCAGCATCGAGCCAGGGCGCGTGGTCACGGCTGCCGGCACGGTGACCGCGCGCGACGTGGTGGTCGCCACGGAGGGGTACACCGCCACCCTGCCGGGGCGCCACCGTGACCTCGTCCCCGTCTACTCGCTCGTCGTGGCCACGCAGCCGCTGCCCGCCGCGACGTGGGAGCGCATCGGCCTGGAGCGGCGCGAGACGTTCAGCGAGCACCGGCACCTGGTCGTGTACGGCCAGCGCACCGCCGACGACCGCCTCGTCTTCGGTGGCCGCGGAGCGCCGTACCACTTCGGCTCGCGGATCGCTCCCGAGCACGACGGCGACGAGGACGTCTTCGCCGGGCTGCGCGGCGCCGTCCGCGACCTGCTGCCCGCGCTGGGCGACCTGCCGGACGCCGCGTTCACCCACGCCTGGGGAGGGCCGCTCGGCATCCCCCGGGACTGGCACGCCGGGGTGCGGCTCGACCCGGTCACCAGGATCGCCAGCGCCGGCGGCTACGTCGGTGACGGCGTGGCGACCACCAACCTCGCCGGGCGGACGATCGCGGACCTGCTGCTGGGCCGGGACACCGACCTCACCCGGCTCCCGTGGGTGGGGCACCGGTCACCGCGCTGGGAGCCCGAGCCGCTGCGCTGGCTGGGTGTCAACGCGGGCCTGCGGCTCGCCACGTGGGCCGACGCGGAGGAGCGGGCGACGGGCCGTCCCGCCGTGCTCGGTCGTCCGCTGGCGATGCTCACCGGCCACTGAGCAGGGCGCACCCGCCCCGGCCCCGCCGCGCTGCGAGCGGTGGGGCCGGGGACCGTCCTACGCGCTGGTGGTGAAGCCGTCCGCGACGTCGAGGACGGTGTCGAGCATCTCGAGGCCCTCACGCACCTCGTCGTCGCTCACCGTGCACGGGGGCACGGCGTGGAGCCGGTGGAAGTTGCTGAAGATCATCAGTCCTGCCCGACGCGAGGCCGTGGCGACGGCCGCCATCGCCTGGCTGGTCCCGCCGTACGGGGCCATCGGCTCCTTGGTCCGCCGGTCCGTCACCAGCTCCAGGGCCCAGAAGACCCCGAGCCCCCGGACGTCCCCGACGCTGGGGTGGCGCGTCGCCAGCTCGCGCAGACCCGGGCCGAGGACGTCGCGGCCGATCCGGGCCGCGTTCTCGACGATGCCTTCGTCGTGCATCGCCGTGATCGCCCCGACCGCGGCGGCGCACGCCAGCGGGTGGCCGGAGGTGGTCAGCCCCCCGGGGAAGGGACGCTCGTCGAAGCTGGCCGCCACCTCGTCGGAGACCACCACCCCGCCCAGCGGCACGTAGCTGGAGGTGACGCCCTTGGCGAAGGCGATGAGGTCCGGACGCACGTCGTCGTGGTCCAGGGCGAACCAGGCGCCGGTGCGCCCAAACCCGGCCATGACCTCGTCGGCGACGTAGACGATGCCGTGGCGGTCGCACAGCGCCCGCACCCCGGCGAGATAGCCGGGTGGCGGAGGCATGATCCCGGCGGTCCCCGGCACGGTCTCGAGGACGATGGCCGCGATGGTCGAGGGTCCCTCGAAGGCGACGACCTGCTCGAGGTGCTCCAGGGCGCGGGCGCACTCCTGCTCCTCGGTGGTCGCGTGGAAGGCGCTGCGGTAGAGGAAGGGACCGAAGAAGTGCACCGGTGAGCCACCGCCCACCTCGTTCGGCCAGCGGCGCGGGTCTCCCGTGAGGTTCACCGCGGTCGAGGTGCCGCCGTGGTACGAGCGGTACGCCGACAGCAGCTTGTGGCGCCCGGTGTGCAGGCGGGCCATGCGCACGGCGTACTCGATGGCCTCGGCTCCGCCGTTGGTGAAGAACACCTTCTCGAGGCCGGGCGGGGAGACCTGCGCGATGAGCTGGGCCGCCCGGGAGCGCGGCGCCACGGCGTAGGGCGGAGCGATGCTGCACAGCGTCTGCGCCTGCTCGACGATCGCGGAGACGACCGCCGGGTGCTGGTGGCCGATGTTGGCGTTGACCAGCTGGGAGGAGAAGTCGAGGTGACGCCGGCCCTCTCCGTCCGTGACGTAGGAGCCGGCGGCGCCCGTGACCACGAGCGGGTCCAGGGCAGCCTGGGCGGACCAGGAGTGGAAGACGTGGGCCCGGTCGAGCGCGTAGGTCTCGTCCGGGCTCATCGGCCCACCCTGCGTGGCGCGCTGCTCCATCGTCGTCACGACACCCTCACCTCACTCGTCGGTGCGCACGGGACCCGGCGCCTGACCAGCGATGATGCCATCTCCGGACGGGGGTCGGCGACGGCGTGAGGCCACCCTCAGTCGACGGCGACCAGCACCTCGACGGCGCGGTCGATGAAGGTGTCCACCTGGTGCTCGTCGTACCCGGAGCGCCCACGCCTGGCGCGGAACACCGCGCGCCGCAGCTCCTCCGGCGCGACCGGCGGCCCGCCCTTGAGGTACCCGGCGAGGCGCTCGCACAGCTGGTCGACGTCCTCGGGGTCGTAGGCCAGCGACAGGCCGGACGCCCTGGGGAAGCGCTCTCCCCCACCGCGCCCGAGGCGCCCCTCGAGGGTCTGGGCCTGGCGCAGGACGTGCTCCATGGCGCGGTCGTCCCCGAGCCGGCCCCGCAGGGCGTCGGACTCGCGGCGGGCGAAGGCGTCCTCCATGCGGTCGAGCGCACCGTCGACGGCGACGACGTCGAACCCGTTGAGCACGAGGTCGAAGCCGACCTGCCGGACGTCCCGCGACGTCAGCGTGGTGGCGCGCGCCGACCCGGGGCGTCCGGGCGCGGAGACCTCGTAGGCGTGGCGGGCGCGGGCGAAGAACTCTTCGACCTGGCCCACGTGGTAGCCCCGCCGGAGCCGCCCGCTGCGGGGGAAGGAGGCGTTCTGGCTCACCCTGTGATCGTGCCAGTCGCCGATGGCCCACCGAGGGCATTTCGCTACGCAGTGCCTACGTGTTGAGACCCTGCGTCACTCTCATGGCGGATCGACGGGTCTCAGACGCTGGCGGCGAGCTGCCCGCAGGCCCCGTCGATGTCGGAGCCGCGCGTGTCCCGGACGGTGGTGGGGATGCCCCGGGCGACGAGCCGGCGCACGAACTCGTCCTCCACGTCGGGGTCGGAGGCGGTCCACCGCGAGCCGGGCGTGGGGTTGAGCGGGATGGGGTTGACGTGCACCCACCCCTTGCCGCGGGCGTTCAGCTCGTCGGCGAGCAGGTCCGCGCGCCACCCCTGGTCGTTGACGTCGCGGATGAGCGCGTACTCGATGGAGACCCGGCGGCCCGTCGCGTCGAAGTAGCGGCGCGAGGCGTCGAGGACGGCGCCGACGTCATACCGGGAGTTCAGGGGCACCAGCTCGTCGCGCAGCGCGTCGTCCGGTGCGTGGAGGCTGAGGGCGAAGGTGACCGGCACGCCCTCGTCGGCGAGGCGGTCGATGGCCGGCACGAGCCCGACGGTGGAGACGGTGATCCCGCGCGCGCTCATGCCGAAGCCGTCGGGGGCGGGGTCGACCATGCGGCGCACGGCGGTCACGGCGGCCTTGTAGTTGGCCAGCGCCTCACCCATGCCCATGAACACCACGTTGTTCACGCGGCCCGGCTCCCCGCGCCCGGCGGCGGCCTGCTCGCCGAGCCAGCGGTTCGCCGCCGCCACCTGGTCGAGGATCTCGGCGGCGGAGAGGTTGCGGGTCAGCCCGTTCTGACCGGTGGCGCAGAAGGGGCACGCCATCCCGCAGCCGGCCTGGCTGGAGACGCACAGGGTGACTCGTCCGGGGTAGCGCATGAGCACGCTCTCCACCACGACGCCGTCGAAGAGGCGCCAGACGGTCTTCACGGTGTCGCCGCCGTCGGCCTCGAGGACCTTCACGGGCGTCAGCAGCCTCGGCAGCAGCGCGTCCACGAGGTCGTCGCGGGCGGCTGCGGGCAGGTCGGTCATGGCGGCCGCGTCGACGGTGTGGCGGGTGAAGTAGTGGTGGGCCACCTGCTTGACCCGGTAGGCGGGCACCCCGAGCCCGGCCGCCAGGTCAGCCCGGGCGGAGGGGTCGACGTCCGCGAGGTGGCGCGGCGGCTTGGTGCGCCGCGGCGTCCGCAGGCTCGGCGTGGGCAGCGCCGTCACCGGCGGGGCCGTCGAGAGCGGGGGCGTCGAGGGCGGGGTGGCGGCAGGGGCGGCGGTGGTGGGAGCAGTCATGGCCCTCCATGGTCCCACGGCCAGGCGCACCGGGCGTCGGCTCAGGCTGCGACCGGCCGGAGCGCACTTCGTCGACCAAGTGCAGCCAGACCGCTCCACGGGAGCGCACTTCGTCGACCAAGTGCAGCCAGAACGCTCCACGGGAGCGCACTTCGTCGACCAAGTGCAGGGAGAGGGAGACCCGTGGGCACCCGGGGCGTCAACCGTCAGGTGGCGACCGGTACCAGCCACATGAGCAGCAGGTAGAGCACCGGGGCGGTGAGCAGCATGGAGTCGATGCGGTCGAGGACCCCGCCGTGCCCGGGGATGAGCGACCCCATGTCCTTGATGCCCAGATCACGCTTGAGCACCGACTCCGAGAGGTCACCGACGGTGGCGGTGACCACAGCGGTCAGGCCGATGAGCGCACCCGCCCACCACGCCCCCTGGAGGCCGAGGGTGACCACGAGGATCCCGGCGACCAGCCCGGCGGCCGCGGAGCCGGCGAAACCCTCCCAGGACTTCTTCGGGCTGATCGACGGAGACATCGCGTGGCGTCCGAAGAAGACCCCGGCGGCGTACCCACCGGTGTCCGAGACGACGGGCAGCAGCACGAAGGTGAGGATGCGCAGAGCCCCGTCGTCCTCACGCAGCATGAGCATCGTGAAGCCCGCCATCAGCGGCAGCCACAGGACCACGAGGACCGAGGACGTCGCGTCACGCAGCAGCACCGCCGGGTCGCCGGCCAGCCCGGCGCGGCGCGGCAGGCCCGCCGGCGCGGCGCTCGGGCGTGCCGGCTGGAACACCCCGTCCGGGTGAGGGGGTCGCTCCGTGACCCCCTGCGGGTCGAAGTGCGGGGAGTCGGGTGCGTGGGGCCACGGCGCGAGCAGTCGCCAGACGATCGCCGCGAGCGTGGTGGTGAGCACCCCGGCGCCCAGACCCGGCAGGCCCCAGGCATACGCGGCTACGACCGTCGCCGCGGCGCCCGCCATGAGCGGGACGCGCGGGACGAGGTGACGGCGGGCCGCCACCGCGTCGGCCAGCTCCCACACCGCGGCCATCACCGCGAACGCGGCGACGGCGACGAAGACCTGCTTGACGATGAACAGCGACGCCAGGACGACACCGCCCATGAGCAGGCCCGTGCCGATCGCCGCGGGGAGGTTCCTCCCCGCCGACGGCTTGCGCCGCGCGGGGGCGTCCCGCGTCTCCGGCGGTGGGTCACCGACCGCCGGGTCGCTGCTCGTGGTCACCGGTCCCCCAGTCTCGTGGCCGTCATCACGCACCACCTGCGCTCCACCCTCGCGCCACCGATCCTGCGCCACCGATCCTGCGCCACCGATCCAGGGATCACCGATCCGGGGATCACACCGTGAGGAGCTCGGTCTCCTTCTGCTTCAGCGCGTCGTCGATGATGTCGACGTGCTTGCGCGACAGCGCCTCGAGCTCCTTCTCCGCGCGGTTGACGTCGTCCTCGCCCGCCTCGCCGTCGTCCTTGATGCGCTCGAGCTCCTTCATCGCCCGCCCGCGCGCACCCCGGACCGAGATCTTGGCGTCCTCGGCCTTGCCGCGCACCACCTTCACGTACTCGCGGCGGCGCTCGTCGGTGAGCTGGGGCAGCGTGACCCGGATCGTCACCCCGTCGTTGGAGGGGTTGAGCCCGAGCTCGGAGGTGCGCAGCGCCTTCTCCACGTCGTTCAGGCCCGAGCGGTCGTACGGGGTGATGAGCACGGTGCGCGCCTCGGGGACGTTGATCGAGGCGAGCTGCTGCAGCGGCGTCATCGAGCCGTAGTAGTCGACCATGATCCTTGCGAACAGCGCGGGGTTCGCTCGCCCGGTGCGGACGGTCGAGAAGTCCTCGCGGGCGGCGGAGACCGCCTTCTCCATGCGGTCCTCTGCCTCGAGGAGGGCGTCGTCGATCACGTGTGCTCCTTCATCGCTGCTCGCCGTGCACGAGCGTGCCGATCCTCTCACCCCGGAGCGCAGCGGGGATCCCGCCCGGGGCGTCCATGCCGAACACCCTCATGGGCAGGGCGTTCTCCATGCAGAGGCTGAACGCCGCCGCGTCCACGACGGCCAGGCCTTGCTGCAGCGCGTCCCCGTAGGTCACGTCGTCGAGGCGCGTCGCCCCAGGGTCGGTGCGCGGGTCGGCGGTGTAGACGCCGTCCACGCCGTTCTTCGCCATGAGCACCCCGTCGGCCTTGACCTCCAGCGCTCGCTGGGCCGCGACGGTGTCGGTGGAGAAGAACGGCAGGCCCGCACCGGCTCCGAAAATCACGACGCGGCCCTTCTCCAGGTGACGGATGGCGCGGCGCGGCACGTACGGCTCCGCGACCTGACCCATGGTGATGGCCGTCTGCACGCGGGTGTCCACCCCGGCCTGCTCCAGGAAGTCCTGGAGCGCCAGGCAGTTCATCACCGTGCCGAGCATGCCCATGTAGTCGGCCCGGGACCGGTCCATGCCGCGCTGGGAGAGCTCGGCGCCGCGGAAGAAGTTCCCGCCGCCGACCACCACGGCCACCTGGACGCCCGCCGCGACGCCGGCTGCGACGTCCCGCGCGACGCGGGCGACGACGTCGGGGTCCACCCCGACGCCGCCGCCGCCGAACGTCTCACCGGAGAGCTTGAGGAGCACCCGGTGCCACGGGCTGGACGGCGCCTGCGACCCGGCCGGCGCCGCCTCCGGGTCGCTCGGGCCGTCACCGCTCGGGCTCTGGCTCACGAGGGCGCTCAGGCGCCGACGCGGAAGCGGGCGAAGGAGGTCACGCGCGTGCCTGCCTCCTCGAGCACGTCGCCCACCGTGCGCTTCGGATCCTTGGCGAACGCCTGCTCGGGCAGCACGTTGGCCTTGAAGAAGCCGCCGACCCGGCCCTCGACGATGCGGGGCAGCGCCTGCTCGGGCTTGCCCTCCTCGCGGGCGGTCTCCTCGGCGATGCGGCGCTCGGAGGCGACGACCTCCTCGGCGACGTCGTCGCGGGACAGCGCCGTGGGGGCCATCGCGGCGATGTGCATGGCCACGTCACGGGCGACCTCGTCGGTCTCCGAGGAGTCCAGCGCGATGAGCACGCCGATCTGCGGGGGCAGCTCGGGTGAGGTGCGGTGCAGGTAGGTCGCGACGTGGGCGCCGCTGGCCCGCGCCACGCGGCGCACCTCGATCTTCTCGCCGAGCGTCGCGCCCGCCTCCTCGATCACGGCCTGGAGCGGTCGCCCGTCGACGTCCTGCTCCAGCAGCGCGGAGGCGTCGGTGGCCTCGGAGGCGACGGCCAGGTCGAGGACCTGCGCCGTGAGGGCGGTGAAGCGCTCGCCCTTGGCCACGAAGTCGGTCTCGCAGTTCACCTCGACGAGCGTGCCCACGCCGCCCTCGGTGCGAGCGACGACGGCCCCGTTGGTCGCGGCGCGGCCCTCGCGCTTGCTGACGCCCTTGAGGCCCTTGACGCGGAGCAGCTCGATGGCCTTGGCGCGATCGCCGTCAGCCTCGTCGAGGGACTTCTTGACGTCCATCATGCCGGCACCGGTCTGCTCGCGCAGGGCCTTGATGTCGGCGGTGGTGTAGTTGGCCACGGATGAGCTCCTGGGTTCTGGGTCGGTGGTTCGTCGAGAGGGTGGGGCGCCGCGACGCCGGCGGGGCCCCGCGCGCGCCGCCCGGAGGGGGCGGCGACGCGAGGCCGGGCCGGCGGGGCGTCAGGAGTTGGTGGTGCCCGAGCCGAGCTGGGCGCCGTCGGTGACGATCTCCCCGCCGTCGGCGTCGGCGATGCCGGTGGCCTCGGCGACGGGGGTGTCCGCCGGGGCGCCGGAGGACGACGCGGCCGGGTCGGCCTCGGCCTGCGCGATGGCGGCCTCGGGGCTCACGTCGGCCGGGACCTGCTCGGCCAGCTGCGCCTCGCCCGAGGACGCTCCCTCACGCCCGCCCGTCGTGGCGGTCTGCCCGCTCTGGACGTCGCCGGCGAGCAGCTCCGCCTCCCACGCGGCCAGCGGCTCCTCCGGCGCGTCGGCGCTGGCTCCCTGGTGGCGCTCGGTGAGACCGGCGGCCACGGCGTCGGCGACCACGCGGGTCAGCAGCGTGACCGAGCGGATCGCGTCGTCGTTGCCCGGGATCTGGTAGTCCACGACGTCCGGGTCGCAGTTGGTGTCGAGGATCGCGATGACGGGGATGCCCAGCTTGCGGGCCTCGTCGACGGCGAGGTGCTCCTTGTTGGTGTCCACGACCCAGATCGCCTGGGGCGTGCGGCCCATGTCGCGGATGCCGCCGAGGGTCTTCTCGAGCTTGTCCTTCTCGCGACGCATGAGGAGTAGCTCCTTCTTCGTGCGACCGGAGGCGGCGACGTCGTCGAAGTCGATCGCCTCCAGCTCCTTCATGCGGGAGATGCGCTTGCTCACCGTCTGGAAGTTCGTGAGCATCCCCCCGAGCCAGCGCTGGTTCACGTAGGGCATGCCCACGCGGTCGGCCTGCGCGGCGAGCGGCTCCTGGGCCTGCTTCTTCGTGCCCACGAAGAGGATGGACCCGCCGTTCGCCACGGTCTTCTTGACGAAGTCGTACGCGCGGTCGATGTGGCCCAGCGACTGCTGGAGGTCGATGATGTAGATGCCGTTGCGCTCGGTGAAGATGAAGCGCTTCATCTTCGGGTTCCAGCGACGGGTCTGGTGCCCGAAGTGGACGCCGCTGTCGAGCAGCTGGCGGGTGGTGACGACAGCCATGGTCAGGCTCATTCCTGC
>JARIBR010000298.1 GCA_029258695.1 Quadrisphaera sp. | reverse complement strand
GGCGGGCTGTCCCCGGAGGCGGACCCGACCGGGGTCAACCTCGCGCGGCCCCTGGGTGACGGCGAGCAGGTGGTGGTGCCGCGCCCCGGCGAGGTGGTGGCGCCACCTGCCGGCCCGTCGCCCGGCGCGGCCACGCCCGGGGACGGCGCGGCGGCGGGCGGGGCGGGCCAGCCGGGCCCGCTCGTGGACGTCAACAGCGCCGGTGTGGCGGAGCTGGACGCGCTGCCGGGCCTCGGTCCGGTGCTGGCTCAGCGCGTCGTGGACTTCCGCGAGGCCAACGGCCCCTTTGCCAGCGTCGACGAGCTCGTCGAGGTCCCCGGCATCGGCGACGCGATCCTGTCGAACGTGGCGCCGCTCGTGCGGGTGTGAGCCGGCGGCGCGCACCGGGGCCCGCCGAGGTGCCGGAGCCGCCGACGCCGCTGGACCTGCGGCTCGCCCCCGTGCTGCTCACCGCGTGGGCCGGCGCGTGGGCGCTCGTCGCGGCGCCGGGCGCGGTGGTGCTCGCGACCGCGCTCACCGCGGTTCTGCTCTCGCTGGCCGCCCTGGCGCTCCTGCGCGCGGCGGTGCGCCCGGGCTCCACCACGCCTGCGGTGCGCCTGGGCTCCACCACGCCTGCGGTGCGCCCGGCGCCCAGCGGCCTGCTCTCCGGGCTCAGCGCCAGCGCCGTCGTGCTGGGCCTCGTCGCCACCTCGGTGATCGCCACCGGGGCGATCACCCGCGCCGGCCCGCTCCCGGGCCTCGTCGATCGCGGCGCCACCGCCCGGATCACGCTCGTCGTGACCGGCCAGCCGCACGCGAGCTCGCCGCCCGAGGCCGCGTGGGCCAGCGACGCCCCTCCGCGCTGGGTGGTACGGGCCCGCGCGGTCGCGGTCGAGCGCCCCGAGCACTCCCCGGACCGGGCGGCACCGGCGCGCACGCCGGTCGTGGTCATCGGCGGCGCCGGCTGGGCCGGTCTCCAGCGGGGCACCGTCGTCTCGACGCTCGGCCACCTCGAGCCCACCGAGCGCGCCGACCCCGCGCGGGCGCTGGTGATCACCCGCGGTCCCCCGCGCGTGATCACCGAGCCCCACGGGTGGTCCGGGGCCGTGGCCCGGCTGCGCGCAGGCCTGCGGGCCGCGTGCGCACCCCTCGGAGCGGACGCCGGCGCCCTGCTGCCCGGCCTGGTCGTGGGTGACACCTCCGGGGTGACCCCGTCGCTGGAGGGCGCCATGCAGGCCACCGGCCTCACCCACCTCACCGCGGTCTCGGGAGCCAACGTGGCGCTCGTCGTCGGCGCGGTGATCGCTCTGGCGGCGCTCGTGGGCCTGCGCCGGCGCCTCCGCGTGGTCGTCGCGGGAGCGGCTCTGCTCGCCTTCGCCGGTCTCGCGGGCCCGGACCCGTCGGTGCTGCGCGCCGCGATCACCGGCGGCATCGGCCTCGTGGGCGTCCTCGCGGCCCGTCGCGGCGCAGGGCTGCCCGCGCTGGGCGCCGCCGGCACCGCGCTGCTCGTGGCCGACCCGTGGCTCGCGCGCTCCTTCGGGTTCGCGCTCTCCGTCCTGGCCACCGCGGCGCTGCTGCTGCTCGCGCGCCCCTGGTCGAGAGCGCTGGCCCGGTGGGTGCCCCGTCCCCTGGCGGTGGCGCTCGCGATCCCCCTGGCCGCCCAGGCCGTCTGCGGGCCCGTCGTCCTGCTGCTCGCCGACGGCGTCCCCGCGCTGGCCGTGCCCGCGAACCTGCTCGTCGCGCCCGTCGTCGGCCCGAGCACGGTGGTGGGCCTGGCGGCGACGCTGACGGCGACGGTGTGGCCCCCCGGTGCGGTCGCCCTGGCGTGGGTGGCGGGGCTCGGCACCGGGTGGATCGCGCTCGTCGCCCGCACCGGTGCCAGCGCGCCGGTGGCCACGCTGGCCTGGCCGTCGGGTCTGCGCGGAGCGGTGGCCCTCGCTGCGGCGACGGTGCTGGTCGTGCGCGGGGCCCCCCTCGTGGTGCACGTCGTGCGTCGAGGACTGTCCGCCGGACCTGGCACGCTGGCGCGGTGGCGACCCGCAGCTCCTCCTCCACCGCGCGCCCCGGGGCCCGGCGCACCGCCGGCGCCCGCGAGGCGGCGTGGTTCGACGCGGCGCCGGCGCCGGTCGTCCTCGTGACCGGCACGGAGGGCCTGCTCGCCGAGCGGGCCCTGAGCGCGGTGCTCGAGGCCGAGCGGGCCCGCCACGCCGACGTCGAGGTGGTCACCGTGGACGCGGGCCTCTACGACGTGGGCCAGCTCGCGACGTGGACGTCGCCGTCGCTGTTCGGCGAACCGCGCCTGGTCCAGCTCAGCGGGCTGGAGTCCGCCTCCGACGCCGCGGTGAGCGACCTGCGCGCCCACCTCGAGAGCGCCGCGCAGGGCGACGTCCCCGACGACCTGGTGCTCGTGCTCCGCCACGCCGGCGGCCAGCGGGCCAAGGCGGTCCTCGACGCGGTCAAGGCCCTGCCCGGCGCCCTGGTGATCCCCTGCCCGCCGGTCAAGACGGCCCGGGAGCAGCGCAGCTTCCTCCAGCAGGAGTTCGCCCGCGCCCAGCGCACCGTCACGCCCGCCGCGCTCGACGCCCTGCACGCCGCCCTCGGCAGCGACGTGCGCGAGCTCGCGGCCGCCGTCGCGCAGCTCGTCGACGACGTGCCCACCGGTGGTCGCCGCACCCCGGTGGACGTCGCCGACGTCGACCGCTACTACGGCGGCCGGGTGGAGGCGACCGGCTTCGCCGTCGCCGACGCCGTCGTCGCCGGGCGCAGCCAGGACGCCCTGACCCTCACCCGCCAGGCCGTCGAGGCCGGCGTGGACCCCATCCCGATCATCGCGGCCCTCGCCTCGAAGGTCCGCGCGATGGTCAAGGTCGCCGCCGCGGGGCGCGCGCGCGACGCGGACGTCGC
>JARIBR010000018.1 GCA_029258695.1 Quadrisphaera sp. | reverse complement strand
GTGCTGGTCGTGCTCGTGGTGCTGTGGCTCAGGAGCCGGAGACCACGGCGAGGACGTCGCGGGCGGACAGGACGAGGAGGTCGTCGCCGCCGTAGCGCACCTCGGTGCCGCCGTACTTCGAGTAGATGACCCGGTCGCCGACGCTGACGTCCAGGGGCACGCGGTTGCCGTTGTCGTCGATGCGGCCCGGGCCCACGCTCAGGACCTCGCCCTCCTGGGGCTTCTCCTTCGCGGTGTCGGGGATGACCAGCCCGGACGCGGTGGTCTGCTCGGCGTCGACCGGCTTGACGACGATGCGGTCCTCGAGGGGCTTGATGGAGACCGACATGGACGGACCTCCCTCTCTGTGAAGTGGACGAGTCATGACTCAGGTCTTCTGGCGCTGGTGGCGTGGTCGTCGTCGCGGGAGCCGACCGTGCCGCGCCAGCTGGCACCCGACGTCGTCGAGTGCCAGCATGAGCGTAGGCCCGGCGTTAGCACTCGGTCAACTCGAGTGCCAGAGCTCGCGCTCAGCCGTGCTGCTCGACGCCCGCTGACGACGTCCTGCTCCGACGCGCGCCGAGCCCTGGCACGATCGCCGCCGTGACGACCTCCCTGGCGACGCTCCTCACCCCGGAGGGATGGGCGCTGCTCGAGGCGCTGCCCCCCTACGACGAGGCGTCGGCCCTCGCCCTCGGCGAGCGGCTGAGGCGCGGCGGCGCGGACGCCGACCTCGTCGCCGCGGCCATGACGCAGTCACGGCTGCGGGCGCGAGCGCAGGCAAAGTTCGGGCCGTTCGCCGCGTCGATGCTCTTCACCCCCGCCGGGCTGGAGCAGGCCACGCGCCTCGAGGTCGCCGCCCACCACGCCCGGCGCTACGCCGGGGCCGGCATCACCCGGGTGGCCGATCTCGGGTGCGGCATCGGCGGTGATGCCATGGCCCTCGCCGGGCTGGACCGTGAGGTCCTCGCTGTCGACGCCGACGAGACCACCGCCGCGATCGCCGCCGTCAACCTGCGCCACTGGCCCGGCGCTCGGGTCCGCCACGCGCGCGCCGCGGACATCGACCTCGTCTCCGGACGAGACGGCATCGGACCCGGTGACGGCGTGTGGGTGGACCCCGCGCGGCGCACCGCGTCGGGTCGCCGCGTCCTCGACCCGAGGCAGGCCTCGCCGTCGTGGGACGAGGTGATGGCCGTCGCCGCCGTCGTGCCGGCCACCGGCGTGAAGCTGGCGCCGGGGATCGACCGAGACCTCGCCGCAGGCGCTCCCCACGGCGCCGAGACGCAGTGGGTCTCGGTCGACGGCGACGTCGTGGAGGCCGCCGTGTGGTGCGGTCCGCTGGCCCGGCCCGGTCTGGCGCGCACGGCGCTGGTGCTCCGCGGCGGCTCCGCCGCGGAGGTGAGTGACGTCGGCCTCACGGCGCCGGACGCGGTCACGTCCCTCGCGGACGTCGGGCCCTACCTCTACGACCCCGACGGCGCCGTGGTGCGCTCCGGGCTCGTGGGCCAGGTGGCCGCGGCGGTCGGCGGGGAGCTGCTCGACCCCTCCATCGCCTACGTCAGCGCGCCCGAGCACGTGAGCACCCCCCTCGCGAGCGCCTTCGCCGTCGAGGAGGTCCTGCCCTTCTCGCTCAAGACCCTGCGCAGCCACCTGCGCGCCCGCGGCACCACCCGGGTGGAGATCCTCAAGCGCGGCAGCGCCGTGGACGTCGAGCTCCTGCGCCGCCAGCTCCGGCTCTCCGGCAACGCCGGTACCGGCCGCGGCGCCGCGCAGCGCCCCGAGGCGTCGCTGCTGCTCACCCGGGTGGCCGGCCAACCGGTGATGGTGATCGCGCAGCGCCTGCGCTGAGGGCGGCTCTCGGACGCGGCGCCGCGCACGAGCAGCGCCGCGTCGTCGCCGCCGGCGTCGTCGTCGTCGTCGTCGTCGTCGGTAGGTTCGGGCCATGACGGCTCTCGACGCCCCGGCTCCCCCGCGCCGCGACCTCGCCGGCCTGCCGCTGGCGCACCTGCACCTGCACCTCGAGGGCTCGATGCGCCCGCAGACCCTCGCCGAGATGGCCGCCCGCTACGGCGTACCCGTCCCGCGCACCCGGGGCTTCGGGTCGTTCGCCGCCTTCGCCGGCCTCTACGTCGCGGCCACCGAGGTGCTGCGCACCGAGGAGGACCTGCGCCGGGTGGTCCGCGAGGTCGTCGAGGACTCCGCCGCGGACGGCGCGGTGTGGGTGGAGCCGCAGTTCTTCCCCCCGTTCTACGAGGGGCGCCTGGGGACCGTGCCGGAGATCATCGCGATGGTCGCCGACGAGGGCCGCTCCACGGCGCAGCGGCTCGGGGTGGGGTTCGGGCTCATGGTCGCCGCGGACCGCACCCGCGACCCGGCGCACGCCGAGGCGCTGGCGACGGCCTGCGGGCAGGCGGGCACCGACCAGGTGGTCTCCTTCGGGCTCGCCAACGACGAGGCGACCGGCCCGCCGGCTCCGTTCGCGCGCGCCTTCGCGATCGCCCGTGAGGCGGGGCTGGTCAGCGCCCCGCACGCCGGTGAGCTGGCCGGACCGGCGTCGGTGCGCTCGGCGCTGGACGACCTCGGGGCGCAGCGCCTCGGGCACGGGGTGCGCGCGGTCGAGGACCCCTCGCTGGTGGAGCGGCTCGCCGAGGAGCAGGTGTGCCTCGACGTCTGCCCCACCTCGAACGTCCTGCTCTCGGTGGTGGCGAGCCTGGACCTCCACCCGCTCAAGGCTCTGCTGGAGGCGGGCGTGCCGTGCTCGATCGGCAGCGACGACTCGCTGCTGTTCGGCCCCCGGCTCGCCGCGGAGGTGGTCACCGCCCGCGACGTCCTGGGTCTGAGCGACGAGCAGCTCGCCACCGTGGCCCGCTCCGGCCTGCGCGCCGCCGCCCATGCCCCCGCGGCGCTGGTCACCGACGCCCTGGCGCGCGTCGACGCCTGGGTGGCCTCGCGTGCGGACGGGTCGTGACGTCCCCGAGCCCGGCGGAGGCGGTCACCGCCCCGCGAGCGTCCGGGTCGCCAGCTCGGTGAGCACCGCCGCGACGTCGGGGATCACCGCGTCGTCGAAGGCCGCCAGCGGCGAGTGGTTGTCAGCCTTCACGGCGTCGTCGCCGTAGGGGCTGGCCGCGACGAAGACCATCGCGCCGGGCACCGCGGCGAGCACCCGGGAGAAGTCTTCCGCCCCGGTGATCGGGTGCTCGAGGCGCTCGAAGCGCTCGGCGCCCAGCACGGCGGCCACCGCGGCCTCCGCGACGTCCACCGCACCGGCGTCGTTGACCGTCACCGGGTAGGCACGAGTCAGCGACGCCTCGACCTCGAGGCCGTGGGCGGCGCCGACCCCCCGGCAGTAGCGCAGGACCTCCTCCTCGAGGCGGTCCAGCACCGCGTCGTCGAAGCAGCGCACCGTGCCCGCCAAGGACGCCGTCGCGGGGATGATGTTGTTGGCCGTGCCGGCGCGCACCTGCCCGACGGTGAGCACGGCCGGGTCGAACGGGGACGTCGAGCGCGTCACCCGCGCCTGGAGGCCGAGCACCATCTCGCACAGCGCCGGCACGGGGTCCGCGGCGCGCTCGGGCGCCGACCCGTGACCGCCGGCGCCGCGCACCACCACGTCGAGCACGTTCGAGGCGGCCATCAGCGGCCCCGGCCGCGTGCTCACCGTCCCGCGCGGGCCGGTCGAGGAGAAGACGTGCGCCGCCCACGCGGCGTCCGGACGGCGCCCGGCGGCCTCGAGCACCCCCTCGTCGATCATCACCGACGCACCGTCGAAGCCCTCCTCCCCGGGCTGCAGCATGAGCACCACGTCACCGGGCAGCTCACCGGCCCGCTCGGCCAGCAGGCGGGCGGCCCCGATGAGGCCGGCCATGTGCAGGTCGTGGCCGCAGGCGTGCATCACGCCGTCGACCACCGAGCGGAAGGGCACGTCGACCTCCTCGCGGACCGGCAGGGCATCCATGTCAGCGCGCAGCAGCACCACCGGGCGCTCGGCGTCGGCCACCCCGGCCAGCGACGGTGCGCCGCCGCGCAGCACGGCGGTGATCGAGGTGCAGCCCTGCCCGGTGGTGGTCTCGTAGCCCAGCCCGGAGAGCGCGTCGAGCAGCACGCCCTGCGTGCGGGGCAGGTCCAGGCCGATCTCGGGGTGGGCGTGCAGGTCGTGGCGCAGGACGGACAGGTCGTCGCGCAGGGCGCGGGCCCGGGGCAGGAGGTCGGACGGCACGGCGGCGGTGGGCGTGGAGGTCATGGCCCTGCCTAGCACGAGGACGGTCTGTCACACGAGGAGCAGCGCACCCAGCGTGACGATGCCGTTGTTGACCGCGTGCATGACGACCGGCGCCCACAGGTGGTGGTGGAACCACCGGAGCCAGGTGAGGCCGATGCCCACCACGACCAGGTAGGGCAGGGCCGGGGGGAGGGCATGGACGGCGGCGAAGAGCACGCCCGTGGCCACGATGGCCAGCGGAGCGCTGAGGCGGCGCGAGAACCCGGAGAAGAACGCCCCGCGGAACAGCGCCTCCTCCCACAGCGGCGTGATGACGCAGACCGCGACGACCACGGCGGCGACGGCCCACGCCGGAGCGCCGACCACGACGTCGTCGAGGGCCGACGCGTCCGTCGATCCCTCGGGGTCGCCGAGGACGACGACCGTGAAGACTCCCTGCACGATCGCACCGGTGATGATGATCAGCGGCACCTGCCAGAGCAGGTGGAGGATGCGTGGCCCCGGACGGCGAAAGCCCAGGTCGGTCCATGACCACCCGTGGCGGGCGAGCAGCCACCAGCGCACCAGCGCGAGGGCGACGAGCCCCAGGCCGCCCGCCACGAGCAGGACGACCCCGACGAGGCTGAAGCGCACCCACCCCGACCGGTCCAGCGCGACGATCGCCCCGACGAGCCCTGCCGCGGCGACGACGAGGAGACCGAGCGTCGAGAACGCCTGCTTCAGGCCGATGACGTGCTGCTCCGGCGTCGTGGTCACGCGGCGAGGCTGCCACGCGCCGCCGCCGCCGGAGGGTCGCCGCCTACCCGCCGGCGGGGACGTGCACCACGGGGGCCGCCAGGCCGGGGTCCGCGCCGAGGTCCATGGCCGAGGGCGCCCCGCCGTCGCGCAGCACCTGGGCCGCGAGCGCCGCGACCATGGCGCCGTTGTCGGTGCACAGCGAGATCGGCGGGACCCGCAGCTCGAGGCCGGCCGCCGTGCAGCGCTCGTCGAGCAGCGAGCGCACCCGGGAGTTCGCGGCCACGCCGCCGCCCAGGAGCACGGTGCCGACACCGTGCTCACGGGCCGCGGCCACCGTCTTCGCGGAGAGCACGTCGGCCACGGACTCCTGGAAGCTCGCGGCGACGTCGGCGACGGCCTGCTCCGGCAGCGCTCCCCCGCCCCGCTCCGCGGCATGGACGTGACGGGCGACAGCGGTCTTGAGGCCGGAGAAGGAGAAGTCGTAGGGGTGGCGGCGCAGGTCGTGCGCGGCGGTCAGCCCCCGGGGGAAGCGGACAGCCGTCGGGTCACCGCTCTCCGCGGCGCGCTGGAGGTGCGGGCCCCCGGGATACCCCAGGCCGAGGAGGCGGGCGACCTTGTCGAAGGCCTCACCGGCGGCGTCGTCGAGGGTCTGACCCAGGACGGTGACGTCACGGGCTCCGTCGCGGACCAGCAGCAGCTCGGTGTGCCCACCGGAGACGAGCAGTGCGAGCGCCGGGTCCGGGAGCGGGGCGCCGGTCAGCAGGGCGACGGCGACGTGGGCGTCGAGGTGGTTCACGCCGTAGAGCGGCACGTCGAGCGCGAGCGCCAGGGCCTTCGCCGCGGCGACGCCCACCATCAGCGCCCCCGCGAGGCCGGGTCCGGCGGTGACCGCGACCGCGTCGACGTCGGGCAGGGCCACACCGGCGTCGTCGAGGGCGCGGCGCAGCGTGGGCAGCATCGCCTCGAGGTGGGCCCGCGAGGCGACCTCGGGGACGACGCCCCCGAAGCGGGCGTGCTCCTCCACGCTGGAGGCGAGAGCCTGCCCGAGCAGGTCGCGCCCGCGCACCAGGGCGACGCCGGTCTCGTCGCAGGAGGTCTCGATGCCGAGGACCAGGGGCTCGCTGCTCACGTCATGACGCTATCCGGGCCGGACCCGCCGCCGGCGCGAGGGCGCCAGCGCAGGACGTCGGCGTCGGAGCCGTCCGCGTAGTACCGGCGCCGCACGGCGATCTTCTCGAACCCCTCCGCGGCGTACAGCGCCGCCGCGCCGGCGTTGCCGACCGCCACCTCCAGCAGCACGCTGCCCGCTCCGCGGCGCGCCGCCTCGGCGAGCAGGGCCCGCAGCAGCGTCCGGCCCAGCCCCCGGCGCTGGGCGCGCTCGAGGACGGCGACGGTGGCCACATCGGCGTCACCGCCGCGCTCGAACGGCCCGGCGAGGCCCGCGTAGCCCAGCAGGGTCTCGCCCTCGACGGCGACGACGTACCACCGGCCCGGCGCGGCGAGCTCACCCCACACGGCCTCCTCGCTCCAGGCGTCGCCGCCGAAGAGGTGCTGCTCGGCCGCTGCCACGGCGGCGGCGTCCCACCAGCGCATCGCCCGCAGCACCGGCGCCGCGGCGGGCTCGTCCTGCGGCGACCCGCCCCGAGGGCCCCGCTGCGCCCCTGACGCCCCGACCGGCGGCGCTGGCCCCAGGATCACGGCGCCGGGCCCGCCAGGGGGCGCGCGTCGGGACGGCGCAGGTACCGCGGAGCGGCCGCCTCCAGCGGCTCCCCCGCGGCGAGGCGCCGGAGCGCGAGGGTCGCGAGCACGCCCGGGTCCAGGCCACCGGCGGCGAGGTCCGGCTCGACGTCGCCCCCGCTGCACTCCTCCTCACGAGAGGCCAGCACCATCGCTGCCCCCGGGCCGACGAGACGCCCCGGCGCCACGGACGCCGGGGCGCCGACGTGCGGGCCCTCCCGGCGTCGCGGCGCACCGGCGCCGTCGACGGCGTAGCGCGCCCAGTGCACCTCACGACGCTTGGCGTCGGTGACCGCGACCACCTCGCCGGTCAGCGGTGCCCCTGAGCGCTCCGCCTCGTCGAGCGCCGTCGCGACCACCGCGTCCAGGCTGCACACCCCGCCGATGCCCAGGCCGAGCGCCTCGGCGAGCACCAGCGCCGTGGTGATGCCGACGCGCAGGCCGGTGAACGGCGCCGGACCGGTCCCCACGACGACGTGCGTGAGGTCGCGGCGCTGCGCCCCTGCGGCGTCGAGGACGTGCGTGATCGCGGGGGCGAGGAGCTCGACGTGGCGCCGCGGATCGGTCTCGACGCGACGCGCCAGGACGCGGGGCCGGTTCTCGGCGCCGGCACCGTCAGGGGCGTCGGGGCCGTCGGGGCCGTCGGGCGCGTGGGCCACGGCGACGCGCACGGTGGTGGACGTGTCGATCGCCAGCAGCAGCACGGGGTCACGGTAGGCGGCGCCAGGGCGCAGGACCGACCGGGGAGGAGCGTCTGCTCGAGCCCTCCACGCCACCGGGCCCCTCGGTGCCTCCTGCGCGGTGAGCAGCGCGCCGTCCAGCCCGCCGTGCAGGTGAGCTCGCCGTCGTCCCCGGCCGTGGTGGGGTTGGACGGGTCGATGACGGTCTTGCCGTCCAGGGCGGACCCGAGCTCGGTGGTGCTCGCCGCGGTGGCCGCGTCGCCGAGCTCGCCGGCGAGCTGCTCCGCCCGCTCCTTCCGGCGGGGGACGGCGGACCATCCCGAGGCGGTCGCCGCCGGGTCCAGCGCGCGAGGTCAGCGCGGCAGGCCGACGCCGACCCAGCGGTGGCCCACACCGGTGAGGGTGACCACCCGCGGCTCGTCGCCCCCGAGGTCGAGCCCGCCGAGGCCATCACCACCGGGACCGTCCCCGTCGGTGCCCACCGCGCCGGGGCCGGCGAGCGGCTCCGGCTCGAGGGCGACGTCGAGGCGGTCGCGCGCCAGCACCTCGGCGATGCCGGCGCCCCACTCGACGACCGTGACGGACTCCTCCAGGTCGGCATCGAGGTCGAGGTCGTCGAGCTCCTCGAGCCCGGACAGGCGGTAGGCGTCGACGTCCACCCGCGTCGGCCGGCCGGTGGCGGAGGGGTGCCGGCGCGCGAGGACGAAGGTCGGCGACGTCACGGGCTCGACCACGCCCAGACCGGCGGCGAGCCCCTGCGTGAACGTGGTCTTGCCCGCCCCGAGCCCGCCGGTGAGCACCAGCAGGTCACCGGCGCGCAGCAGGCCCGCCACGGAGCGTCCGAGCTCCCGGGTGGCCGCCGCGCTGGCGCAGCGCACGCGGGCCCGCGCCGTCGCGGCAGGACTCACGCGGACCCGCCGACGTAGCGCCGCGGCAGCCTCCCGGACACCCGCGTGACCACCTCGTAAGAGATGGAGCCGGCCGCCTCCGCCCACTCCTGAGCGGTCGGCTCCCCCCGGGCGGCGTCGCCGAAGAGCACCACCTCGTCGCCGGCCTGCGCGCTCGCCGCGCCGGGCAGGCCGCCGAGGTCGACGACGAGCTGGTCCATGCAGACCCGTCCCGCGATCGTCGTGGTCCCTCCCGCCACCGCGAGCGGCGCGGGACGGTCCGCTCCGCCCGCGGAGCGCGGCACCCCGTCGGCGTAGCCCAGCGGCACCAGCCCCAGGCGGGTGGGGGCGCTCGTGGTGTAGACGTGCCCGTAGCTGACTCCCTGCCCGGCGCCCACGTCCTTGACGAGCACCAGCGGGGCCCGCAGGCTCATCGCGGGCCGCAGGCCGAACGCCGCCGGCGTCCCCGCGTCGCCGAGCTGGGGCACCGGGGAGAGCCCGTACACGGCCAGACCGGGGCGGACCATGTCCCAGGCGGCGCGCGGCGCCGTGAGCGTGGCGGCCGAGTTCGCGAGGTGGCGCAGCTGCCAGCGGGCCCCGAGCCCCTCCCCCACGGCGACGGCGCGGGCGAAGGACTCCTCCTGGGCGCGCACCGTCGGGTGCTCCGGCTCGTCGGCGAACGCGAGGTGGCTCCACACCCCGACCACCTCGACCGCTCCGTCGGCCGCGGCAGCCAGCGCGGCGCGCACCAGGTCCGGCCACGTCTCGCGGGTGGCACCGTTCCGCCCGAGCCCGGTGTCGACCTTGAGGTGCAGCCGGGCGGTGGTGCCCGTGCGCCGCGCCGCGTCGACCGCGGCGGCCAGCGCCCAGGGAGCGGAGACCGAGACGTCGACGCCCGCGGCCACCACCGCGTCGAGGCGCTGGCCGGGGGCGTACAGCCACGCGAGGACGGGCGCGTCGATCCCCGCGGCGCGCAGCGCGAGCGCCTCACCCAGCTGGGCGACCCCCAGCCACGTGGCCCCGCCCACGAGCGCCGCGCGGGCGCTCGGCACGAGGCCGTGGCCGTAGGCGTCGGCCTTGACCACCGCCATGACCTGCGCGGACCCGGCCATGCGCCCCAGCGCGCCGACGTTGTCCGCGATCGCGGAGAGGTCGACGACGACCTCCCCGGCGTGACCGGTCTGCGGCGCCTGCGCGGCGCCGCCGGTGCTCACCTGGTCCACGGTCTCCTCCGACGTCTCGTCGATCGTGCTCATGACCTCGCCCTCCCGTGCTCGCGGAGCAGCTCCGCGACCACGCCGGGCAGCGCCTCCTGCACCGACGAGGCGTCGACCGGGCCCCCGGGGTTGGCAGCGTGCGCGGCGCGGCCGTGCACGCAGGCGGCCAGCGCCCCGGCGAGCCCGGGGCGCAGCCCCGCCGCCAGCAGCGCACCGGCGATCCCCGCGAGCACGTCCCCCGAGCCCGCGGTCGCCAGCCACGGCGGGCCGTCGGCCTGGACCCAGACGGCGCCGCCGGGCTCGGCGACGACCGTCGCCCAGCCCTTGAGCAGCACGCTCGCCCCGGTGGCCCGCGCCGCGGCGCTCGCGTGGCGGAGCGGCGCGGACTCCACCTGCTCGCGGCTCGGGGAGGCCGCGCCGACGCCGCCGAGCAGGCGCACCGCCTCGCCCGCGTGGGGGGTGAGCAGCGCGGGGTGGCGGTCGGGGTCGAGCGGGCCGTTCTCGCGGACGTGCCGCTCGAGCAGCGGCAGGGCGCCGGAGTCGAGCAGCACGGGGACCCCCTGCGCCAGGCACGCGCGCAGCGCCGCTCCCGCCGCCTCCTCGCTGCCCTCCTCCGCGAGGTCCAGGCCGGGCCCGGCGACCCACGCCTGCACCCGCCCGGTCCCGGTCACCACCTCCGGCCAGCGCGCCCTGATGAGCTCCGCGGGGTGGGCGGCGCCGGCGAAGCGAACCATCCCGGCGCCGGCGCGCACCGCGGCGCCGGTGCACAGCAGCGCCGCCCCGGTGTAGGTGTCGCCGCCGGCCACGACGCCGAGCACCCCGCGGGAGTACTTGTCGTCACCGGGGGCGGGCACCGGCCACGACGCCGCCGCAGCGCCGGCGTCGAGGGTGCGCACGGCCGGCTCGCCCAGCAGGGCGGCGTCGAGGCCGAGGTCGACGACCACCACCTCCCCGGCGAGCGCCCGCGCCGGGGGCAGCAGCAGGGCCGGCTTGGCGGCGCCCATGGTCACCGTGACGTCGGCGCGCACCGCGGGGCCGGGCAGCTCGCCGGACCCGACGTCGACGCCGCTCGGCACGTCGATCGCCACGACGAGGGGGCGCCGCTCCCGCGGAACCGCCTGCAGGGTCGCCGCGAGGTCCGCGGCGGCCCCGCGCAGGCCGGGCCTGCCGCCGGTGCCCAGCATCCCGTCGAGGACCACGAGGGCCCCCTCGACGACCGCCCGGGCCGCGCCGTCCGCCCTCCCGGCCGGTTCGCTCGCGGGCTCCGCGCCCGGGGCTGCGGCCCGGCGCACCCGGCCCCCGGCCGCGCGCAGGGCCGCGCGCCCACCCGGGTGGACACCGCTGCCCACCAGGAGCGCGGTCACCGCGGCGCCGCGACGGGCCAGGCGCGCACCGGCGTGCAGCGCGTCACCGCCGTTGTCACCGCTGCCGACGAGGAGCACCACCGGCGCGCCGTGGACCCGCTCGCCCCGGTCCGCCAGCGCGCTCGCCACCACGGCGGCCAGCGCTGCAGCCGCCCGCTGCATCAGGGCGCCCGCGGGCGCCGCGGCGACGGCGGTGTGCTCGGCGGCCCTCACCGCGTCGGTGGGGTAGGCGCTGCGGGGCGCCGGGAAGCGGGGCATCGAGCCATCCTCCCTCAGGCCTCGGCGACGACGAAGGCCACGGCCAGACCCCCGTCGTGGCTCAGGCTCAGGTGCCACGTGCGCACCCCGCGCTGCGCCGCGAGCCGGGCGAGGGCGCCGTCGGTGCGCAGGGTGGGCGCGCCGTGCTCCCCACGCTCGACGACGGCGTCGAGCCAGCGCAGCCCCGGGGGAGCGCCGAGGGCTTTCGCCGCGGCCTCCTTGGCCGCCACCCGCGCGGCCAGGGAGACCAGGGGCAGATCCGCCTCGACGTCGGCGAAGAGCCGGGAGGCCATCGCGGGCGTGCGCTCGAGCATCACGCCGAGACGCGCCACGTCCACGACGTCCGTCCCGATCCCCACGATCACGGCCGGTGGACCAGGCTCACCGTGGGCTCACCGTGGGCTCACCCGACGCGCAGCCGGCGCTCACTCGACGGTGACGGACTTCGCGAGGTTGCGCGGCTGGTCCACGTCGTAGCCCTTGGCCGTCGCGACCTCCATCGCGAAGATCTGCAGCGGGACCACGGTGACCAGCGGGGCCATGAGGCTCGGCACGGCCGGTACGCGGATCACGACGTCCGCGTGGTCGAGCACCGCGTCGTCGCCGACCTCGGCGATGGCGATGGTCCTCGCCCCCCGGGCGCGGACCTCAGCGGCGTTGGAGAGCACCTTGGCGTGCAGCTGGTCGCGCCCCCGGGGGCTCGGCACGATGACGAACACCGGCACGCCGGGCTCGACCAGGGCGATCGGACCGTGCTTCAGCTCCCCGGCCGCGAAGCCCTCCGCGTGGATGTAGGCGAGCTCCTTGAGCTTCAGGGCGCCCTCGAGGGCCACCGGGTACCCGACGTGGCGGCCGAGGAAGAGCACCGTCGGCGCGCCGGCGAGCTCGCGGGCCAGCGCGGCGATCTCCTCCTCGCCGTCCACGACGCTCTGGATGGCGTCGGGCACGGCGCGCAGCTGCTCGACCAGCGTGGCGACCTCGTCCGGGAAGAGGTTGCCGCGCAGCTGCGCGAGGTAGATCCCCAGCAGGTAGCAGGCCGCCACCTGGGAGAGGAAGGCCTTGGTGGAGGCGACCGCGATCTCCGGGCCGGCGTGCGTGTACAGCGCCGCGTCGGACTCCCGGGGGATCGTCGACCCGCGCGTGTTGCAGATGGCCAGCACCGTCGAGCCCTGCTCGCGCGCGTGGCGCACGGCCATGACGAGGTCCATGGTCTCCCCGGACTGGGAGATCGCCACGACGAGCGTGCGGTGGGTCAGGACGGGGTCGCGGTAGCGGAACTCGTGGGCGAGCTCGACCTCCACGGGGATCCGGCACCAGTGCTCGATGGCGTACTTGGCGACGTGCCCGGCGAAGGCCGCCGTCCCGCACGCGATGACGACGATCTTGTCCGCGGCGCGCAGCACCGAGGGGTCGACGTGCAGCTCGTCGAGGGTCATCACCCCGTCCGCGTCGGCGCGGCCCAGCAGGGTGTCGGCCACCGCCCGGGGCTGCTCGTGGATCTCCTTGGCCATGAACCACGGGAAGCCGCCCTTCTCGGCCGCCTCGGCGTCCCAGTCGACGGTGTACGGGACGGCGTCCACCCGCTGGCCGTCGAGGTCGGTGACCTCGACGGCGTCGGCGGTGATCGTCACCACCTGGTCCTGGCCGAGCTCGAGGGCGCGCTTGGTGCGGGAGATGAACGCGGCGACGTCGGAGCCCAGGTAGTTCTCGTCCTCGCCCAGGCCCACGACCAGCGGGGAGTTCCGGCGCGCCCCGACCACCACGCCGGGTGCGTCGGCGTGGACGACCAGCAGCGTGAAGGAGCCCTCGAGCCGCCGGCACACCCCACGCATCGCGGCGGCCAGCGCGGCGCAGCAGCGCTCCTCCGCGTCGGGGCCCTGCGGGCGCTGGCCCTCGACCACCTCGGCCAGCTCGGCCTCCAGCAGGTGGGCCACCACCTCGGTGTCGGTCTCGGAGGCGAAGACGGCTCCGCGCCCGGCCAGGTCGGCCCGCAGCGCCGCGTAGTTCTCGATGATGCCGTTGTGGATCACCGCCAGCGAGCCGTCGGGGCTGACGTGCGGGTGCGCGTTCGCGTCGGTGGGCCCACCGTGCGTGGCCCAGCGGGTGTGGCCGATGGCCGCTGACCCCTCCGGCAGCGGCGCGGTCTCCAGCGCGCGGGTCAGCCGGGAGAGCCGGCCCGCCCGCTTCTGCGTGGCCACCTGGCCCCCGGCCACCACCGCGACGCCGGCGGAGTCGTAGCCGCGGTACTCCAGGCGCGCGAGGCCCTCGAGGACGACGTCCAGCCCTCTCGGGCCCTCTCGGGCAGGACCCGCGTACCCCACGATGCCGCACATGGGCGCCGAGCGTACGCGCCGCAGCGACCCCGGGGTGGGTCGCAGCGGGCATCATGGGCGCCGTGGAAGCGCTCGAGGACTCCCTCTCCGCCGGCGGCGGGCGCGAGCCGGGCCCCGCGGACCCGTCCGGCCGCACCAGCCCCTTCGTGGACTTCGACCGAGCCGCCTGGAGCGCGCTCGCCGCCTCCAACGCCCTCACGGTCTCCGCGGCGGACCTCGAGCGCGCCCGCGGCCTCGGCGAGCGGATCTCCCTCGCCGACGTCGACGAGGTGTACCGGCCCCTCTCGCGCCTGCTGACCCTCTACGCGGCGGGCGTCCAGCAGCTGCACGCCGCGACGTCGACCTTCCTCGGTGGCGCGGCCAGCGCCGCCCGGACCGTCACGCCGCCACGGACCCCGTTCGTCATCGGCGTCGCGGGGTCCGTCGCGGTGGGGAAGTCGACGACGGCGCGGCTGCTGCGCGTCCTGCTCGCGCAACGCCCGGACAACCCCCGGGTCGAGCTGGTCACCACCGACGGTTTCCTCCTGCCCAACGCCGAGCTGGAGCGGCGCGGGCTGCTGCGGCGCAAGGGCTTCCCGGAGTCCTACGACCGCCGGTCGCTGCTGCGCTTCGTCGCCGCGGTGAAGTCCGGCGCCGAGGAGGTGCGCGCCCCGGTGTACTCCCACCTCACGTACGACATCGTGCCGGGCGCGGAGATGACGGTGCGCCGGCCCGACGTGCTGATCGTCGAGGGCCTCAACGTGCTCGCCCCCGCCAGGGCGCACCCCGGGGACGGCTCGGAGACCTCGGCGCTGGCGCTCAGCGACTTCTTCGACGTCTCCGTCTACGTCGACGCCCGCGTCGAGCACATCGAGGGCTGGTACGTCGAGCGGTTCCTGCGGCTGCGCGAGACGGCGTTCGCCGATCCGGCGTCCTACTTCCACCGCTACGCCGCCCTCTCCGACGTGGAGGCCCGGGAGCGGGCCCACCGCATCTGGGACGAGATCAACGGGCCGAACCTCGTGGAGAACATCGAGCCCACGCGGGGGCGAGCCACGATCGTCCTGGCCAAGGGCTCCGACCACGCCGTGCGACGCGTCCGCCTGCGCAAGCTCTGACGCGGCCGGCCGTCCGCACGGGTCCGGCGCGTGCGTCCGCACGGGTCCGGCGCGTGCGACCCGGTGGGTGTGCCCGCGAACCCGAGCAGGCCCGGGGCTCAGGCGGGGCGCAGCGCCAGCCGCTGCGTGACGACGCCCGCGAGGGCCTGGGCGATACGCTCGGCCTGCTCGGCCTCCGGGGCCTCGACCATGACCCTCACGAGCGGCTCGGTGCCCGAGGGGCGCAGCAGGACCCGGCCGGTGGAGCCCAGCTCCGCTGCGGCGTCGGCGACGGCGGCGAGCACCACCTGGTCGCTCGCGGCGCGGCCGCGGTCGACGCCCCCGACGTTGACGAGGACCTGCGGGAAGCGCTCGACGACCCCGACGACCTCGGCCAGGCTCCGCCCGCTCTCGGCGACGCGGGCCAGCAGGTGCAGCGCGGTCAGGACGCCGTCGCCCGTCGTCTGGTGGTCGAGCATGAGGACGTGCCCCGACTGCTCCCCGCCGAGCGAGTGCCCGCCGGCCCGCATCGCCTCGAGGACGTAGCGGTCACCCACGGCGGCACGCACCACGTCGATGCCGGCCGCCCGCATCGCCAGGACCAGCCCCAGGTTGCTCATCACCGTGGCCACCAGCGTGGCGGTGGGCAGCTCTCCGTGCTCATGGGCGGCCAGCGCCAGGACGCCCATGATCTGGTCGCCGTCGACGAGCTCACCCGTGGCGTCGAGGGCGAGGCAGCGGTCCGCGTCACCGTCGAAGGCCACGCCGGCCGCCGCCCCGTGCTCCAGCACGGCCTCGCGCAGGGGACCGAGGTGGGTGGAGCCCACGCCGTCGTTGGTGTTCGTCCCGTCCGGGGCGGCGCCGATCACGACGACCTCGGCGCCGGCACGGCGCAGCGCTTCCGGCCCGACCGACGACGCCGCCCCGTGGGCACAGTCAGCGACCACCGTCAGGCCCTCGAGGGGCTTCGCCGTCGGGTCGGCGACAGCGCGCCCGCGCCCGGACAGGGTCGAGACGAGGAAGTCGACGTACCGCTCCGAGGCCGACGGCTCCTGGGTGATGCGCCCGACGTCCGACCCCGTGGGGCGGCGCCACGGCTCGCGCAGCCGCGCCTCGATGAGGTCCTCGAGGTCGTCGGCCAGCTTGTGCCCCCCGCGGGCGAAAAACTTGATGCCGTTGTCTGGCACGGGGTTGTGCGACGCGGAGACGACCACGCCGAGGTCCGCACCGCTCGCCGCCACGGCGTGCGCGATGCCCGGCGTGGGGAGCACGCCGACGTCGACCACGTCCACCCCGGCGCTGGCGAGGCCCGCGCACGTGGCCGCGGACAGGAACGCACCCGAGATGCGGGGGTCGCGGCCCACGACGGCGCGCGGCCGGTGTCCCTCGAAGGCGCCGACGTCGCCCAGGACGTGGGCGGCGGACACGGCGAGGTCCAGCGCGAGCTCGGCCGTGACGTCGACGTTGGCACGGCCGCGGACGCCGTCGGTGCCGAACAACCGGCCCCGTGGCGACGTCGCCACGGGGCCGGTGCCGGCAGGGTTCTCGTTCAGCGCTTGGAGTACTGCGGAGCCTTGCGCGCCTTCTTCAGGCCCGCCTTGTTGCGCTCCTTGACCCGGGCGTCCCGGGTGAGGAAGCCCTCGGACTTCAACGAGGCGCGGTTGGCCTCGACGTCGAGGGAGTTCAGCGAGCGCGCCACGCCCAGGCGCAGGGCGCCGGCCTGACCCGAGACCCCGCCACCACCGATGCGGGCGATGACGTCGAACCGGCCCTCCACGCCGGTGACCCGGAACGGCTCGTTGACCATCTGCTGGTGGACCTTGTTCGGGAAGTACCCGTCCAGGTCGCGGCCGTTGATGGTCCAGCGGCCCGAGCCGGGCACGATGCGCACGCGGGCGATCGCCTGCTTGCGCCGGCCGGTCGCCGCCGAGGGGGCGGTGATCGAGGTCCCGGTGTTGGCGATCTCGGGGGTGGAGCTGGTGTAGCTGGTGGGCGCGTCCTCGTCGAGACCGTCGGTCTCCACGTCCAGCGCGTCGGTGCTCTGCGTCACGGGTGTCTCTTCCTGCTCGCGCGCCCTGTCCCCAGGGCTGCCCGGGCGTCTCAGGCGGTCTGCGCGACCTGGTGGAT
>JARIBR010000303.1 GCA_029258695.1 Quadrisphaera sp. | reverse complement strand
CCGGCGCGCGAAGGAGAGCACCCATGAGCCGCTTCCAGGTCGACAGCGAGCAGGTGGCCTCGGCGTCCGCCGCCGTCCACGGGTCCGTCGGGTCCATCACGGCCGAGGTGGACCGCATGATGCGCCTCCTCCTGGACCTCCAGGGTTCCTGGCAGGGTCAGGCCGCCACCTCGTTCCAGTCCGTGGTCTCGGACTGGCGGAGCACCCAGGAGCGCGTGAAGGCCTCCCTGGAGGAGATCAACCGCGCGCTGTCCACCGCCGGGCAGTCCTACGCCGAGACCGAGGCCGGGGCGGTCGCCATGTTCGGTCGGTGACCCGGCGCCTGCGCCGCGGTGCGTCGGGGCGCTGGGGCACCGGGTGACGCGGCGCCGCGGTGCGTCGTGGCGGCCCCTGGCAGGGTGGCCCCGTGGAGCTCACCGCTGACGGCGTGACCGTGACCATCGACGTGGAGCACGGAGCGCGCGTCGCGTCCCTGCTCCTGCCGCGCGGCGACGCCGAGCCGCTGGAGCTGGTGGGCCGCTACACCGACTCCCCCCACGGCTGGGGCGCCTTCCCCATGGCGCCCTTCGCCGGGCGCGTCCGGGACGCCGAGCTGACGTGGCGGGGGCAGACCTACCAGCTGCCCGCGAACAAGGCGCCGCACGCCATCCACGGGACCGTCGCGCGCACCCCGTGGGACGTGGTCGAGGGCCCGGCGGCGCACGGGGGCGGCGGTGGGGGCTCGACGGCCGTGCTGCGGTGCGACCTCGGCGAGGACTGGCCCTGGCCCGGTCACGCGGTGCTGCGCTACGAGCTGTCGCCGACCGCGCTGCGCACCACCCTGGAGGTCCACGCCGACGCCGGTGAGATGCCGGCGTGGTGCGGGGTGCACCCGTGGTTCCCGCGCCGGCTCGACGGCGCCGACGTCCGCCTCGACCTGCGCGCCCGCGCGGCGCTCGTGGCCGACGAGGGGATCCCCACCGGCGCCGAGGTCCCGGTGCCCACCGGCCCCCCCGAGAGCGCCGACCTCGACACCGTCTTCGCCGACGTCGCCTGGCCCGTCACGCTGACCTGGCCGGGCGTCGCCCGCCTCGAGGTCTCCGCCGACGCGCCGTGGGGCGTGGTGTTCACCCAGCGGGAGCCGGCGGTGTGCGTCGAGCCCCAGACCGCCCCCGCCGACGCCGCCCACCTGGGGCTCGCCGGCGTGGCCGGGCCGGGCTCGCCCGTCACGATGACGATGCAGTGGCGCTTCGAGGTCCTCGCGGGCTGACGCGGCGGGGACGGCCGGTGCGTCCCGGCCACCGGCCGCGGGGGGACGGCGCGTCACGGCCGCCCCACCGCGCCGTACCGTGGGGGCATGGGGATCGACCTGGGCATCCCGCAGGTTCGGGCCGTCGTCGGCGGCCCCCTCCCGGCAGCCCGTCCGCACACCGCCGGGCTCGTCGACGGGTACGGGCGCGTGGCCACCGACCTGCGGGTCTCGCTGACGGACCGGTGCAACCTGCGCTGCACCTACTGCATGCCCGAGGAGGGCCTGGAGTGGATGGCGCGCAGCGAGCTGCTGGACGACGAGGAGCTCGTGCGGCTGATCTCGGTCGCGATCGAGCGCGTGGGCATCACCGAGGTGCGCTTCACCGGCGGTGAGCCGATGCTGCGGCGCGGCCTCGAGGACCTCGTGGGCGCCACCGCCGCGCTGCGCGGTCCCGGCGGGGAGCGCCCCTCGCTCTCGATGACCACCAACGCCGTGGGCCTGGCTCGACGGGCCCGGGCCCTCGCGGACGCGGGGCTGGACCGCGTCAACGTCTCGCTCGACACCCTGGACCCCCAGCGCTTCGCCGCCATGACCCACCGCGACCGGCACGCCGACGTGCTCGCGGGGCTCCGCGCCGCCGCGGACGCCGGCCTGGGCCCGGTCAAGGTCAACGCGGTGCTCCTGCGCGGCGTCAACGACACGGAGGCTCCCGACCTGCTGCGGTGGTCCCTGCGCGAGGGGTACGACCTGCGGTTCATCGAGCAGATGCCGCTGGAGCCCCACGGCGCGTGGGACCGCGACTCCATGATCGACGTCGAGGACGTCCTCGCGCTGGTGCGCGCCGGGTTCGCCCCGGGCGAGCTCGACCTGGTGCCGCAGGGCAGCGACGAGCGCGGCGCCGCCCCCGCGGAGACGTGGCGGGTGCGCTGGCGCGACGCCGGCGTGGTGCGCACCGGCTCCCTGGGGATCATCGGCTCGGTGACCCGCCCGTTCTGCACGGCCTGCGACCGGACGCGGCTCACCGCCGACGGCGAGGTGCGCAGCTGCCTGTTCTCCACGTCCGGGCACGACCTCCGGGCGCTGCTGCGGAGCGGTGCCGGCGACGACGAGCTGGCGGACGCCTGGCGCGGCGCCATGTGGGGCAAGAAGGCCGGTCACGGCCTCGACGACCTGGCCGGGGCCGGGTTCGACGCGTTCGCGCGACCGGACCGGCCGATGAGCGCTATCGGAGGTTGACCGGTGACGAGCACGCCCACCCGCGGGCATGGAGCGCAGCAGAGCGAGCAGCCGGGTCGCCACGGCTACGGCGACGCCGCTGACGGAGCCCTCACCGTCCGCGTGCGCTACTTCGCCGGCGCCGCCGCTGCGGCGGGCACCGACGAGGAGGTCGTCGTCCTCGCCGACGGCGGCCAGGACGTCAGCGCGCTGCGCGAGCGGATGGTGCACCTGCACCCATCGTTGGAGCGGGTGCTCGCGGTCGCGACGCTGCTCGTCGACGAGGTGAGCGCCACCAGCGGTGACGCCGTGCTGGGCGACGGCGCCCGCGTCGACGTGCTGCCACCCTTCGCGGGCGGGTGAGCGTGGCCCGGTGACGTCGACCCAGCGCGCTGGGCGTGAGGGGTGCGACGGCGCCGGACGGCGAGCGCGCGCGGGCGCGGCCGGTGCTCGCGGGGCCGGTGCTCGCGGGGCCGGGGTGGCGGTCATCGAGGTCTCCTTCGAGGGTGGGCCCGGAGGCCGTCGGGGGTGCGGTGCGTCGCGGCGCGCAGCGGCGGTGGCTCTCACGGCGCGGACACGCGGCGCCGTGGCCCGCGGCCGCGCGGCGGCCCGTCGTGGTGCGCCGGGGCCAGCTCGCGGAACGGGCCCCTCGCTCCGCAGGCCCGGCGCGGGGAGTGCTCCGCGGGCAGGCACCTCGCACCCGGCCGCGCCGCGATCGGCGTGCGGCAGCCGCGGGGAGCGCTGACCCCCAGCGTGCGGGACGGGGTGCGCTCGCCGGTGCTGGGCCAGCAGCGCGGCTGGGTGCACCGCCGGCACCGCGACCCCTCGAGGGCCGGAAGCTCGGTAGCTCCCGGGCGGCGCGGCGCGAGGGGCACGTCACGGGTGCGGACGGTCCCGGGAGCGACGACGCCCGCTGTCGCCTCGGCCACGACCGGGGCGACCGGCACGACCGGCACGTCCGGGGTGACGGGCACGTCCGGGGTGACGGGCACGTGCGCCGCACCGAGGGTGGCCGCCGTGTGCGCGGACGCCGCTGGGCCGGGTGGTGACGAGGGCTCCGGCGCGGGGGCGAGCAGGCGGCGCGGCGGCAGCGGCACCGCGGGCCGGCCGCTCGCCCGCTCGTGCACGTCGTGCCCGCCGACCGTCGCGGGACGGTCGTGCCGCTGGGGAGCGCCGAGGGCGACCAGCGTCGCCACCGCGCCGGTCCACCCGAGCACCGCCAGCAGCGCGGCGAGCGCCCCGGCGCGGTTCTCCGCGAGGGCGGCCACCAGGTCCAGCGCGCGTGGCGCGGCCAGGTGGGCAGCGGACCGGGTCAGGTTGGCGAGCGCTCCTGCCGCCGGGGTGGTGATGTCCATGAGTGCTCCTCCGTGGGGCCTGCTGTGTCCAGTGAGATCACAGTGGCTCGTGTGACTCGTGTGACTGGGGTCGACACGCCGCGCTGCTGGGGAACCAGAGATACCTGTCAGTCCGTGCTAGAGGGAGTGCGGAACGACGGCAGTGACGTCGCCCCGGAGCGACAGAGCCCTCAGGCCAGCGGTCCGAGCAGGTCCGCCACCCGCTCGACCAGGCCCGTGGCCAGCGCGAGGCACACCAGGGCGGTGGCGCTCAGCGCACCGACCAGCCAGCGCTCCACCGGCGCACCGGTCCGGAACAGCCGCAGCGACACGCGCCGGGACCGCCCGTCGATCCAGGTCAGGGGCACGGGCACACCGCCGACGGTGAGCGCGTCACCGACGATGTGCACCAGCACTCCGCCCGCGACCGCCCAGGGCAGCCACCCGTAGGCCAGGACCCCGCTCGAGGTCAGCCACCACGCGGCGCCGAACGAGACCACGAGGTTTCCCACCACCGTCGCGGTCAGGGACCCGGGGACCACCACGCGCAGGGCCTGCAGCGCCAGGCCGACGGCCAGCGCCAGCACCACCACGGCGCCGACGGGGTGGAGGCTCGCGGCGACGGCCAGCAGGGAGAAGACGATCGGCGCGAGGACCACGTCGTGGGTGCCCTGGCGGTGCCCGCGCGCGAGGAAGCCCACGAGCGCCGCCGCGGTGGTGGTCAGCGGGCCCCACATCCGGGCGACCGTGGACCCGGTCAGGCGCGGCATGGCCCGGCGCCAGTGCAGACCTCCCTGGTCGAGGTCCGGCAGCAGGGCAAAGCCGCCCCACGCGGCGACCCACGCCACCTGGCCCGCGATCCCGGTCACCGGCGCCCACGGCAGCACCGCCGCACCGGCCGCGAGGCCGGACGCCGCGTGCGTCGGGCCCATCACCGCCGGTGCCGCCGTCTCGCTCGGCGCGCTGCCACGACGTCTTCCGTCGTCGCGTCCAGCACCGGGCCGCCCAGCACCAGGCCGTTCAGGGGCAGGCCGTTCAGGGGCAGGCCACCCACTCGTCGCTGCCGTCGCCGAAGGTCTGCTGCTTCCACACCGGCAGCTGGGCCTTCACCTCGTCGACGAGGTCGGCGGCGGCGGTGAACGCCTCACCCCGGTGCGCGGCCGAGACCGCCACGACCAGCGCGGTGTCACCGATCGAGAGGTCCCCGAGGCGGTGCGAGACCGCCACGGCGTCGACGGGGTGGGCCGCCGCGACCTGCTGGGCGACCCGCTCGAGCACGTCGGGGGCGCTCGGGTGGCTGACGTAGCGCAGGGACGTGACGGGCTTGCCGCCGTCGTGGTCGCGCACGACGCCGGAGAAGCTCACCGTCGCCCCGGCCGCGGGGCCGTCGACGGCGCGGACGTGGGCGTCGAGGTCCAGGACGTCGGTGGTCACCGCCGTGAGCATGACGCGACGGGCAGGCTCGTCGAGGCGCTGCGGTGGAGCCGCGCTCGCGGGGGGCGTCGGCGAGCTCGAGGTCACCGCCTCAGGGTAGGTCGTCGGGTTCCCGCACCACGGGGCGTCCGGCGTCGTGGTGGGCGGGTGGGGCACCGGCGTCAGGGGCTGGGCCGTCGTCGAGCGCGACCAGGGTGGCGCCGGCGTCGTGGAGGTAGCGCCCCGCGGCACGCTCGCCGGTGGCGGAGGCCGCCGCGGCGGCCCAGTGCGCGCGTCCCAGGAGCACGGGGTGGACGGGCCGCCCGCCGCGGGTGGCGCGCGCGAGCACGTCGACGCCTCCGGAGGCTCGGCCCTGTCCGGCGAGCTCGACGAGGCGGGCGATCTGCGCGGCGGTGGCGGCCGGGACGTCGGGGGGCTCGAGGAGCAGCACGAGCGCGGCAGCGGGGGCGTCGTCCCAGCGGGCGACGGCCTCGAGCCCCGCTCGCAGCGAGGCGCTCATCCCCTCGCGCCAGCTCTCGGCGACCACGGCGCGGGCGGGCGGGCGGACGAGGTCCCGGGCGCGCTCGGCGCCCGCGCCCAGGACCACGAGCACCTGCTCGCACCCGGCCCGCCGGAGCGTCTCGACGCGCTCGGGCAGGACGGGGGCGCCGTCCTCGGTGGTGGCCAGCGCCCTCGGTCCGCCGGACTGGGTGCCGGCGCCGGCCGCGAGCAGGACCCCGGCGACGCCGCGGGGCGGGGTCCGCGACGGCAGCGCCGCCCGCTGCCGGGCGTCGACCCGCAGTCCGGACGCCACGAGGCGGCGCACGAGCTCGCGGCCCCCGACCGGCGTCGCCCCGGCGGCCACCAGCTCGTCGAGGCGCTCCTGCGGGACGTCGTAGTGGTCGTGGTCGAAGCTGCGCGGGGACAGCCCGAGCCTGGCGGCGAAGGCGTGGAGCTCGTCGTAGGAGACGTCGCTCACCAGGTGGGCCCAGAGC
>JARIBR010000278.1 GCA_029258695.1 Quadrisphaera sp. | reverse complement strand
GTGCTGTCGGTGCTGTCGGCCTCATCGGTGCCTGGCCCATTGGTGCCTGGCCCATTGGTGCCTGGCTCGGCGGTGCCTGTCTCGGCGGGCTCGGGCTCGACGGTCTCGGGCTCGGCAGGGGCGCCGGGGGCCACCGTCACCTCAGGGGCGGCGACCGCGGGGGCGTCGCCGGCGAGCGCCAGGCTCTCGCCGTCCTGGTCTCTCACCGCGCCGGACGGCGGGGTCGCCGCCGGGTCCAGATCCTCCTGCACGCCGAGGTCGGGGACGGCGAGCACCTGGGCCTCCGGCTCGACCGGCACCGGGGCGGCGGTCGCCGACGGCAGCGCGGTGACCGGTGCGACCACGGCGCCCGCGGCGAGCAGGGCGACGACGAGCGCCCTGGTCGTCACCGACCGGGCGGCCCCACGGCCCGTGCCGGGCGGGGAGCGCCGGGGGCGGGCGTCGGACGGGGTGGTTCTCGCTCGGGCGGAGCGGTGGCGGGTTCGTGCCAGCACGTGGTTCTCCTCGGCAGGTCGGCACCGCGGGGGTGCGAGGTCGTCATGATCAGGGACGCGGTGGTCCTGATGTCGGGTTTTCGTGATGATTCGTCACTCAGAGTCTGTGAGTGGCCTCGTCAAAAGGGTGGTCACGGGCGCGGTGCACCCACGCCGACGCCGGTGATCGCGTCGGCGCCCCACGTCCCCGGTATCGGCACGAAGCCGGGACCGCCGTAGCCGATCACCCGATCGGGCGCACCGGGCAGGAGCGAGTCGCGCAGCAGCCAGCGCCCGGCGTCGTAGACCCCGAGGGTGGTGCGCCCGTCGCCGTCCCAGTCCCCGGCGACCGGCGTGGCGCCCGGGTAGCCGTACTGCACGCGCAGCTCCGGGCGGCCGCCGCTCGGTGAGAGGCGGAGCAGCCAGGTCCCCGCGGTGCGGTCGTACACCCCCACGTCGTCGCTGCCGTCGCGGTCCCAGTCACCGACCACGGGCGCCGCGGCCGACCAGCCGTACTGGAAGCGCACCTCGGCCGGCCCCGGCGTCGCGGTGCTGCGCAACCACCAGGTGCCCGTGGACGGGTCGTAGGCACCGATGCCGTCCTTCCCGTCGCCGTCCCAGTCCCCGCACACGGGGGTCCAGCCGGGGGCGCCGAAGGAGAAGGTGGTGTCCGCCGTCCCGGGCGTGGCGGCGTTGCGGACGTACCAGGTGTTGCCGCGGTAGACGGTCAGGCCGTCTCGGCCGTCACCATCGGCGTCGCACGCGAGCTTGGTGGAGGCGTCGTCGCCGTAGCGGGCGAGGAGCTCGGGCGCGCCCGCCGTCGGTGTGGTGCGCAGCATCCACTGCGTCCTCGGCGCAGCGGGTGCGGCAGGGGGCGTGGAGGAGCCCGGAGGGGTGGACGGAGCGGGCGGCATGGACGGAGCAGGGCCGGACGGACCGCTCGTGCCGGTGATCGTGAACCAGTCCGACCACAGGCCCAGCGCGGCGCGCACACCGGCCCCGGTGGTGGTGACCTGCCCGCGGGTGCCGTCCACGCGCACGCGGGTGACGCGTCCGCCGTCGGCGCCGAGGCCGTTGCGGGCCAGCACCGTCAGGGACCGGTACTCCCCGATCGCTGGGAACGCCGCCGAGATCCTCGAGGTGGGCACCGCGAGGGTCCAGTCGTGGCGCGGGGCGACCACGTCGCCCTCGTCCGGCACCGCGGGGAACTGGCCCCCGGCGCTCCAGCCGCCCGTGGAGGCGGAGAACTCGGTGCGCACGACGGCGCCGGTGGAGGTCGTGCGGACCTGACCGGTGGTCGCGGCGATCGCGGCGTCGGTGCGCGGGTCCTCGCTGGCCGCGCCGCCGTAGACCTGGCAGCTGGTGGTGTCGCACGTCGTCGCCCACGTCGTGCGGCGCTCGGAGAGCCCGTAGGAGCGGGCCGCGACGGCCTGCGCGCGCAGCGCCGCCGCTCCGCGCCCGCCACCGGCGTCGGCCCACGAGGGCGGGGACTCACGGGGCACCACGCCGCGGAGGTAGTCCTCCACGCGCACGAGGTTGACGAGGTGCGAGGCCCCGTCGGGGTCGACGGTGGGGCGCAGAGCGCCCCGGTAGGGACGGTTCACCCCGCAGACGGTCAGCATCTTGGAGCGGTCCCCGGCCGGCGCCGCAGTGGGCGCGACGGTGGGGATGCGCCCGACGTCGACGGTGGCGCTCACGTCGGTGCCCTCGCACCCCCCGCGGCGCCCCGTGAGGGACCAGCGGTCACCGGAGCGGGTGAGCACGGCGGCGTCGCCGCCGGAGATGCGCGCGGAGTCGACGACGAAGTCCGCTCCCGAGGTGATGACGACCCGGTTCGCCCCGTCCAGCGCGGTGAGGCGGACGCTGACCTCGGAGTTGGGCACCGCGCCGGCCCGCGTGCCCCCGTAGAAGTGGTCGAGGATGCGGTCGTGGCTCCAGCCCTGGTTCGTGGCGTACCCCAGGGCTCCCCACTGGCCCATGCCGCGGCCGTGGCCCCAGCCGTGCCCCGTGACGTTCACCGTGGGCGCCGACGCCGCCGCGTCGGCCGGGGGGGCGAGCGCGACAGCCGCGGTGCCGAGAGGGGCGAGGACGGCCAAGGCCACCGCTGCGCCGAGCCGCCGGGAGGCCGCCCGGCGTCGGCGGGGGGCGGTCATCGCTCGACGATCACACGCAGCGGCGCCCACGGCGGTCAGGACACGCGGGGCAGCACCGCGCAGGGCCGGGTCGTGAGGGTCGCGCAGGGCCGGGTCGTGAGGGTCGGGCAGGAGGTCGGACGTCGGGTCTGGGCTCACCCCGAGGACGGTCGGCACGACGGGGCCCCGGGTTGAGCCGGCGAGCGCCCGAGATCACGCCCGCCGGTGCGCTCGGGGGACGTCTACGCTCGGATCGGCGCGCAAGCGCCCCTCCCCGCCGACGAGACCCTGGAGCCCGCGTGCCCCCCACGCCCCCCCGATCGACCAGGCTGCGCCGCGCCGAGAGCGGCGCGGTGGCCGCCGTCCAGCGCCGCACCCGTGCGCCGTGGGCGGTCCGCGGCGCCCAGGGTCTCTCCGCGTTCGGCGACCACGCAGCAGGCTGGCTCGCCCTCGGCGCGCTGGGGGCCGCGATCGACGACGAGCGCCGCTCCGCGTGGGTCCGCGCCTCGGCGGGGGTGCTGGGCGCCCACGCGAGCACGGTGGTGGTCAAGCGCGTGCTGCGCCGGGCGCGCCCGGCCACCCACCCGTCCGAGCTGCTCGTGGGGGGGCGATCCTCAGGAAGGGAGGGGGGCGCCGGCTCGACCGGCAGGCCGGCCATCACCGTCCACGCCACGACGCCCGGTCGCCTGAGCTTTCCCAGCTCCCACGCCGCGTCGTCGACGGCCGCCGCGCTCGCCTACGGGCGTCTGCTCGCAGGACGGGGCGGCGGGCTGGCCGCCGTAGGGGTGATCGCCCCGGTCATGGGCCTCTCCCGCCTGGTGCTCGGTCTGCACTTCCCCACCGACGTGGCCGTCGGCACCGCGGTGGGCGCGGCCTTCGGGCGGTGGGCCGCCGCGACGCCCGCGCACCCGGGGCGCGGCACCGCGGCGAGGACCGAGGTGGGCGCGGGAGCAGGGCCCGTGGGAGGCACCGCGTGACCGAGACCCGGCCGTCGCCGACGGGACCCACCGCCACGAAGGCGTCCCGGAGGGGCTCGACGGTGCGCGGCCTCGTGCGCACCGCCCGTCCGCGCCAGTGGGTCAAGAACGTCCTGGTCCTCGCGGCGCCGCTGGCCGGGCAGCGGCTGTCCGAGGGCAGCGTCGTCCTCGCCACCGCGATCGCCTTCGTGGCCTTCTGCCTCGCGGCGTCCTCGGTGTACCTGCTCAACGACGCGATCGACGTGGAGGCAGACCGGGCGCACCCCACGAAGCGCCACCGCCCCATCGCCTCGGGGCAGGTCTCGCTGCGGGCGGCCTACACCACCTCGGCGGTCCTCGCGGTGGCGAGCCTCGGCGTCGCCCTGCTCGCCTCGCCGTCGCTGGTCCTGCTCATCGCGGTGTACCTCGCGGTGCAGACGGGCTACTGCCTGCGGTGGAAGCACGAGCCCGTCCTCGACATCGCGGTCGTCGCCTCGGGCTTCCTCCTGCGGGCGATCGCCGGCGGCGTGGCCTCGGGCATCGAGCTCTCGCAGTGGTTCCTGCTCGTCACCGCGTTCGGCTCCCTGTTCATGGTCTCCGGCAAGCGGTACTCCGAGAAGCGCCTCGCGGAGGCCGGCGAGGGGGCCACCCGCGCCTCGCTGCTGCGCTACACCGAGACGTACCTGCGGTTCGTGTGGAGCCTCGCGGCCTCCATCATGATCCTGTCCTACGCGCTGTGGGCCTTCGAGATCGACCAGACGCGGTCCTCGGCGTTCACGACGCTGTCGATCGTGCCGTTCGTCCTCGCCGTGCTGCGCTACGCCGTCGACATCGACGGCGGCGAGGCGGGCGCCCCGGAGGACATCGCCCTCGGGGACCGGGTGCTGCAGGTGCTCGCCGTCGCGTGGGTGGTCTGCTTCGCGCTCGGCGTCTACCTCTAGCGCCCCGCGGCGACGGGCCCCGCGCCGCGGCGGCGCGTCCCGGCGACGTGCTCGAAGAGCTCCACGTACGCGTCCACGGTGCGCTCCACGCCGTAGAGCGCCCGGGCGGCGGCGGCGACGTCGCGTCGCGGCGGGGGGTCCTCGCGCAGGCGGCGCAGCCCCAGCGCGATGGAGGCGTCGTCCTTCGGCGTGGCGATCTCCCCGTGACCGGTGCGCAGGACCGGCTGGCGGACCCCGGGCATGTCCGAGGCCAGCGCGGGGACCCCGACCATCATGGCCTCGACCTGGACGATGCCGAAGGCCTCGAACGCGTTGACCGAGGGCAGGGCGAACACGTCGATCGAGGCGTAGAGGTCCGCGAGCGCCTCGTCGGGGACGAAGCCCAGGACCGTGATGCGGTCGTCGCCGCCGATGGCCGCGCGCACGCCCTCGATGACCGAGCCCCCGGCGACGGCGGCGAAGTCGCCGGCGATGAGCAGGCGGTCGTCGGCGCCGGCCATGGCCTGGAAGCCCGCGACGAGGTGCGCGACGCCCTTCTCCTCGACGATGCGGCCGAGGAAGCCGACGTGGAAGCCGTCGCCGTCGCGAAAGCGCGGGCTCCCCCCGCTGCGGTCCAGGCAGGGAGGGGCGATCTCGACGGCCTTGGACGCCATCGCGCCGCGCACCCGTGAGTGCTCCGCGTAGTCGGTGGAGGAGACCCCCACGGCCTTGGCGCGGGCCATCGCCAGCCGCGTGGAGGCGTCGATCGCGACCTGCTGGGCGCGGTTGGCCAGCCCGGGCGGCAGGGAGACGTCGCACTGGTAGGTCAGGACCACCGGCGCCAGGGACGTCGCCGCGAGCAGCCCGGCCTCGAGCATCGGCAGGTGGAGGTTGAGCACGCCGGCGCCGCGGGTCTCACGGGCGAGGAGCAGCGGCAGCGCCGGGCTGATGGTGCCCTTGCCCACCCGGGCGACCACCGGGGCCCGCACCACACGGACGCCGTCGACCACCTCCTCGGCGGGCAGGCCCTCCTCGTGGGCCGTGGTGACGACGGTGACGCGGGCGCCGCGGGCGGCCAGGCCCACGGCGACGTCCCGGGCGGCGTTCGTCAGCCCGGAGACGTAGGGGACGTAGTAGGTCAGCGCCATGACGACGTCGGCCGGGCGGGTGGGCTGGTTCATGCGTCGTCCCTCGGGCTCGTCGGGCTGGCTGCTGCGCCAGGGGGGCCGGCTGCCGGGGCGTCCTCGCGAGGATCGCCTCCGCGAGGGTCACCGGCGCGGGCGTGACGCAGCAGCAGCACCATAGCCAGCGCCCACCCCAGGACCGACCCCAGCGCGAAGGCCACCTCGACGCGCAGGAACGGCGCCGCGCCGGCCCAGCCCGCGACGAGGTATGCCAGGGCGGCGGCGAGCAGGGCGCTCACCCAGGCGATGCCGGACCCGCGGTGGTGACCGGCCGCGACGTTGGCCTGAGCGGTGAGCAGCAGGCCGATGTGGGCGCAGACCCCCACGGCCATGAGCACCAGGTCCAGGCGCGGCGGGGAGCCGGTGTTGACGTAGAGGGCGTCGAGGACGGGGGGCCCCACGAGGGCGAAGCCGAGCGCCCCGACGGCGGCGAGGGCGACCAGCCCGGCGGCCACCCTGGCCAGGATGCGCACCACCGCGTCGGTGCGCCCGTCGGCGACCATCGCCGCCATCGGCGGCACCACCGCGCCCTGCACGGGGACCGCCATGAACAGCGGCACGCGGGCCAGGGTGAACGCGTAGAGGAAGACCTGCGCCTGGCCCGGCGCGGCGGTGGTGCTGATGAGCAGGACCGGGGCGTTGAGCAGCACCTGGGCGCTGGCGGTGGCGGCGAACAGCGGGAGCAGGCGCCGGACCATCGCCACGGGGTGGGAGCCCTCGTCGCGCGCGCCCGGCGCGTCGTCCTCGATCCCTGCGCCGTGCCCCGCCTGCGCCGTGCGGGGGCGCCGACGCAGGACGACAGGGACGAAGAGGGCGTGGGCGAGCAGCAGCGGCAGCAGCAGGCTCAGGGAGAACGTCGCCGCGGAGAGGTCGCTGACCAGCAGCACGAGGAGCCCGGCGACCACGAGGCGCAGGACGGAGTCGATCGCGAGCGTCGCGGCGAAGGCTCGCGGGCGCCCGCGGCCCAGCAGCGCACCGCGGACCCAGAACTGCAGGGCCGAGACCACCGCGACGCCCACGGTGGCCGCCAGCAGCCAGCCGCTGCCGCCGAACCGGTCCAGCAGCGGCGCGGTGGCAGCGAGCACCAGCACGGCGACCACGGCGGCGATCCCCCCGGCGACGACGGCGCCCTCGCGCAGCCCCGCGGTGAGGTCACGGCGCCGGCCGAGGGTGCGCGCGAGCTCCGCCTCCAGCGGGAGGAAGGCCCCGAAGCCCAGGATGAGCGAGAGTGAGTAGAAGACGGCGAAGTGCTCCTGCGCGTCCGTGCCGAGGGTGCGGTCCGCCACCGCGAAGTACCCGAAGACCGCGAGCCCGGCGAGGGCGCTCGCGGCGACCACCGCGACGCCCGAGGGCATCGAGCGCGCCGCCGCCCCGCGCCCGCGACGGGGCGCGCGCGAGCCTCCCGCGGGCAGGAGCGGGTCGACCTGCCGCACGTCAGCCACCCCTCCACGCTACGGGCTCGGGGCGCCGAGCGAGCGCCTGTAACCTTCACGCTTCCCCGCGAGCGCCGCCCGATCCCCCGCGAGAGGGCTCGAGCCGACCGGCTGGCAGCCGCGGACCGCACGGAGCACGCTGCACGGCAGGGCCGGACCGCGAGGTCGGTCGAGGTACCGCGCGGGCAGCCCCTGACCGCGCTCGACGAGGAGGACCGCCGTGGCCACGCAGGCGCCGAGGACCGAGACCGGCGCAGGGCCCCCTCCCCCGAGCAACGGCAGCGCCGCCGGTTCCTCGCGCGCGGGCCCCGACGGGCCGCCCGCCCGCTCGCGCGCCCTGGCGGTCGTCACGGTCCTGCTCGCCCTCGTGGCGCTGGCGTGCGCGGCCGCCCTGCCGCTCGCGCCCGTCGAGCGGGAGGTCCCCGTGGTCACGTGGCCGCAGGACCCGGGTGCTCCGGTGAGCACGTCCCTCGTGCTCGTCGCCCACGGACCCGCCTCGATGCGGGTGGAGACCACGTGCGCCGCGGCGCGCGCCGCCGGCGAGCGCGGGGACGGCCTGCTGCTGGCGACGATGAACCCCACCTCCTTCCGCACACCGCAGGAGGGGCTGCTGTGGCGCGTCGACGGGGAGGACCTCCGCCTGGACGTCGCCGGCACGACGGTGGACGACTCCCCGCTGCCGCCGGGCGACTGCACGCTGACGCTCGCGAGCGTGCCTGTCGCGGACCCCGACCCGCTCACCGCGCCCGAGGTGGGGCCGGGCAGCCCCAGCGACCTCGCCGCGGGCACGGGGCTGCAGCTGCGCCGCGACGGGGTCGACGTCGGCGAGCCGACCGCGGGCCTGCCGCAGGTCGACAGCCTGGTCACCGGGCTGACGTCGCTGGACGCCGACGGCGGCGAGCGGTTGTCGGTGGCGGTGGCCGTCAACGACGAGTTCCAGGCGTCCCCGACCCCGCTCAAGGTGGCGCTCGTGGTCGCCCTGGTCCTCGCCAGCGCCGGCGGCCTCGTGTGCCTGTGGTTGCTCGACCGGGGGGACCGCCGCGCCGGGCGGCGCGGGCCCGTCGTCGGCCGGGCACCGCCGCCGTGGACGGCCACCCTGCGCCCCCGTCTCGCGGACGCGGCCACCGTGGTGCTCGCCCTGGCCTGGACGCCGCTGGCGCCGATGACCGACGACGACGGCTACTACGCCGCGATGGCGCGCGACGTGGGCAGCTCGGGCTACGTCGGGCAGTACTACCAGCTCTTCGACCAGTCCTTCGTCCCCCTCACGTGGCCCTGGTACGTGCTGTCCTGGTGGCAGGGGGTCGTCGACACCCCGCTGGGGCTGCGGGTCCCGGCGCTGGTGATGGTCCTGGCCACCTGGGTGTTCGTGCGCCGCAGCGCGGACCTGCTGCTGGGCGACCACCCGCGCTGGGGCCGCGGCGCTCGCGGCGGAGCGGGCGCCGCAGGGCACCGGGTGCTGCGCTCGCGCGCGCTCTGGCTGCTGGCGCTGGCCTACGCCGCGGCGTGGACGCCCTACGTCATGGGGGTGCGCCCCGAGGCGATCTCCGCGCTGGGCAGCGCCATCGCCCTGACGGGGGTGCTGACGACCGTGCGCACCGGACGACGGCTGCCGCTGGCCCTCGGGGTGCTGGCCGCGGCGATGGCCGCTGCCGCCCACCCGACGGGCGCGGTGGCCATCGCGCCGCTGCTCGCCGGGCTGCCCGCGTGCTGGCGGGCGCTGCGCGCGAGCACGGTGGCCCGCACGCTGGTCCGCGTCGTGGTGGTGATCGCCCCCGGCGCGGTGGCCACGGCCGCCGGCTTCGCGGACGGCACCTTCACCGACTTCGTGCGTGGCCGCGAGGTGTTCGCGGCGGTGGAGGAGCCGCTGACCTGGACCGACGAGTGGATCCGCTACGGCTTCCTCCTCAACCCCGGCATCCCCATGGGCGCCTACGCCAAGCGCGTCACGGTCCTGGTGGCGCTGCTGGCCATCGCGCTCTCCCTCCTGCTCGTCGCGCTGTCCCGGGGCCGGCGCCTCGCCGAGGACCTCGGTGGCCGGGCGCTGACGACCACCGCCACCACGGCGCTGCTCGCGTTCGTGTGCCTGTGGATCACCCCGTCGAAGTGGACGCACCACTTCGGCGCCCTCTCGGCCCTCACGCCGCTGCTCGTGCTCGCGCTGGTGCTCCTCGGCCCCGACCTGGCGCGACGCGCGCTGGCCAGCCGCGGAGGCGGCGTGGTGGGCCTCGGCGTGGTGGGTGCGGTCGTCGTCGTCGCGGCGGTGAGCATGACGGGCCCGGACCTCTGGCCGTACGGCTGGGGCCTGGGCATGCCGCGGTCGGGGGCGTCGCCCTACCTCTGGCTGGTGCAGCTCTCCTCGCCCGTCACGTGGCTGGTGGTCGCCGCGGTGGTGGCCCTCGTCCTGGCGTGGCGTGCCCGGCGCGCCGAGCCGGCAGGACGCGCGGAGCCGGCAGGACGCGCCGAGCCGGCAGGACGCGCCGAGCCGGCAGGACGCGCGGAGGGCAGCGCGGAGGGTTCGCCCCCGTCGCTGGCCCTGCGCACCGCCGCGGTCACGACCGTCGTGCTGCTGGGGACGTCGACGGCCTATCTCGTCGGGTCCTTCGCCCTCGCCGCGCTGGCGACCGCCGAGACCTACTCCCCGCAGGCCTCCCGGCTGCTGGACCCGCTGAACCGGCGGTGCGGCGCCGCCGGCGCCGTCTCGGTGGCGGACGACCGCCGGGCGCGCCCGCTGGCAGCGGTCACCGGGGACGTCACCATCACGCCGCCGGGGGCGTTCGTCCGCGGTGAGGCCGGCGTCTGGGCCGGGGACCCGCCCCCGGCG
>JARIBR010000289.1 GCA_029258695.1 Quadrisphaera sp. | reverse complement strand
CTCCTTGTAGGCCTCCGGCAGCCCGCGGCCCCAGGCGGCGCGCAGGGCGGCCGCCGGCTCCTCGCCGAGCGCCTCGTCGAGGGCGTCGGCGAGGTCCTCGTCCCAGGTGCGGGTGGCCTCCGCGACGCGGCGCTGCAGCTCCGCGGCGTCGACCACGGGCAGGTCGTGGCCCGGGGCCATCCGCAGGGTGAAGTGGATGCGAGCGAGCACCGACTCGCTGACGTTCGTCGTCCAGTCCGAGGACTGCGCCCCGAAGGCCTCCTCGAGCACGCCCTGCACGCGCAGACGGACCGCGGTGTTGTAACGGTCCCGCGGCAGGTACACCACCGCGGACTCGAAGCGCCCGTACTCGTCCGGCCGCAGGAAGACCAGGGTCCGGCGGCGCTCGTGCAGGCGCACGACGGCCATCGCGGTGTCGTAGAGCTGGTCGACCGACATCTGGAACAGCTCGTCGCGCGGGTACGTCTCCAGGACGGTGTGCAGGTCCTTGCCCGAGTGGGAGTCCGGGGCGAAACCGCTGCGCGCCATCACCGCCGCGCTCTTCACGTCGAGGACGGGCACCTGGCGAACGCTCTCGGTGTAGGCCACCGACGCGAAGAGGCCGATGAAGCGCCGCTCGCCGGTCACGGCGCCGCTGGCGTCGAAGGTCTTGACGCCCACGTAGTCGAGGTAGACCGGCCGGTGCACCGTCGCGCGGGAGTTGGCCTTGGTGAGGATGAGGACCTGACGCTGCCGGGCACGGGCGCGCACCTCGCGCGGCAGGCGCGCGAAGCTGTCGCTCGCGTCGTCCCGGCCCTCCTGCGCGGCGACGGCGGCCCGCCGCCCCGTGCGCTCGGTGCGCAGCGTCCCCAGCCCCGTGCCGGGCACCGCGCGCAGGACGTCCTCGTCGTCGACGACGTCCAGGACGTACTCGCGGTAGCCCAGGAACGTGAAGTTGTCGTCCGCGAGCCAGCGCAGCAGGCGCGCGGCGTCCCCGGCCTCGTCCGCGAGGCCCTCGGGGGGGTCGGCGTCCAGCCCGTCCGCCGTGGCGACCGCGACCTCGCGCATCGCCGCCCAGTCCTCGACGGCGGCGCGCACGTCCTCGAGCACGTCCGCGATCGACGTCTCGAGCGCGGCCAGCACCTCGGGGTCGCTCTCGCGGTCGATCTCCAGGTGCATCCAGGACTCGACCAGCGCGTCGTCGGGCCAGGTCTCGTCCCGGGTCCCGGTCGGCAGCGCGGCGGCGCTGGCGTCCAGGACCTCGGCGAGGGAACCCTCGCCGTCGCGCCGCACGACGAGGGCGGGGTGGACGAGCAGGGAGATCTCGTGACCCCGGCGCTCCAGCTCGGCGGTCACCGAGTCCACGAGGAAGGGCATGTCGTCGGTGACGACCTCGACCACCGTCCGCCGCGAGCCCCAGCCGTCCTGCTCGGGGGCGGGGTTGAGCGTGCGCACCAGGGCCGTGCCGGCGGGGCGGCGAGCGGCGAAGGCGCGGTGGCTCAGCGCTGCGCCGGCGAGGTCTCCCGGCTCGCGCCCGAGGAGGTCCTCGTCGGCGACGAAGCGGTAGAAGCGCGCCAGCAGCGGCGCGAGCTCGCTCCCGGGCACGTCGGTGCCCGCCTCCTGCGCGGCCGCGGCCGCACGGGCGAGCACCTCGCGGCGGGCCGACCCCTCCGTCCGCGGGCGGGGTGCGGTCTGGTCATCGAGCTCTGCGGTCATCAGCGACCTCCCTGTCGTCGTCGGTCATCCTTCCAGGCCGCGCGCGCGGCGCCTCGCCGACACCGCCGCGCGGGGTCATCAGGCGGTGGGCACCACCCGGAAGACCTCGGCCAGGCGCCCCGGCTCCCAGCCGGCGTCCTGAGCGAGGCTCGCGCCCCACGTCCGCAGCCGCTCCTCGAGGCCGTCACCCAGGTGGGCGGTCTGGCTGGCGTGGGCGCGCAGCGCGTCGAGCTTGCGGGGGAACGTCGCGGTGATGTCGACGTGGTGGTCCGCCCGCTCGTCGGCCATCACCCACGCCTCCGCCACCGTCCACGGCTGCAGGCCCTGCTCGGCGAGCAGGTCGGGGAACGCGAAGGGGTTGCGGGCCGCCGGGTACAGGGCGCGGATGGTGGCCTCCCCGGCGGCCAGGTGGTCCGGGTGGCTCGCGCCGATGCGCTCCCACCACCGCTGCGGGCTCTGCATCAGCACCCGCTGGGGCCGCACGCGGCGCACCACCGCGCAGATGTCGCGCTGCAGCGCGCGGTCCGGGTCGAGGGAGCCGTCGGAGTATCCCTCCAGGAAGCGGACGTCGCCCACCCCCACGTGCGCCGCGGCCGCCCGCTGCTCCGCCTCGCGGATGCCGGGGACCTGCTCGCGCGGCGTGTCGTCGAACCCGCCCTGGTCGCCGTAGGTGCACAGCAGGTACGTCACGGCGATGCCGGCGTCGGTCCAGGAGGCGACGGTGCCGCCAGCGCCGAAGTCGGCGTCGTCGGGGTGCGCCACCACGACGAGGGCGCGCTCGACGTCGTGGTCGGGCAGGGGCTCTGGCACGGCGGGCTCCCGAGGGGTCGGCGCTGGCGGGCTGGCGATGAGGTCGTGGGCGACGGTACGTCGTGGCGTCCGCGCTGGTGCGATGACGCGAGGGTGTGCTGTCATGGGGTGTCGACGACGAGGGAGGCCCACCGGTGGACGCGCCCTCCGCGGCGCCGTTGCGCGGCGTGATCGTCGCGGACTTCGGCCGTGTGCTCGCCGCCCCGTACGCCTCGATGCTCCTCGCCGACCTCGGCGCCGACGTCGTCAAGGTCGAGCGTCCCGGCGCCGGGGACGAGACCCGTTCCTGGGGGCCGCCGTTCGCCGGCGACCAGGCCACGTACTTCCTCTCCGTCAACCGCGGGAAGCGCTCTCTCGTCGCCGACCTCGCCGACCCCGGCGACCGCGAGGTGGTCGACGCGCTCGTCGCCCGCGCCGACGTGCTGCTCGAGAACTTCCGCCCCGGGACCATGGAGCGTCACGGGCTGGGGTGGGACGACGTGCACGCGCTCAACCCCCGCCTGGTCTACGGCTCGGTGACGGGGTTCGGGGCCGGGGCCGGGGCCGCGCTGCCGGGCTACGACCTGCTCGTGCAGGCCGTCGGGGGGCTGATGAGCATCACCGGGGAGGACGAGGACCACCCCACGAAGACCGGCGTGGCGCTCGTGGACGTCCTCACCGGGGTCCACCTCGTCGTCGGCGTCCTCGCCGCCCTGCGCGAGCGGGAGCGGACCGGCGCCGGCCAGCGCGTGGAGGTCGACCTGCTCTCCACCCTGCTCTCCAGCCTGGTCAACCAGGGGGTCGCGTACACCGCGGCGGGGCAGGTCCCCCGGGCCATGGGAAACCGTCACCCCTCCATCGCCCCGTACGAGGTCCTCCCCGCCGCCGACCGCCCCCTGGCGCTCGCGGTGGGCAACGACAAGCAGTTCTCCGCGCTGTGCCGCGGCCTCGGGCTGCCCGACGTGGCCGACCACCCGCGCTTCGCCACCAACACCGACCGCGTGGCCCACGTCGACGAGCTCGCCGCGCTGCTCACCGCGCGGCTGGGCACGAGGACCGCGGGGGAGTGGTTCGCCCTGCTGACCCCGCTGGGGGTGCCGTGCGGGCCCGTCAACGACCTGCCCGCCGCCTTCGACCTCGCCGAGCGGCTCGGGGTCGGGGGGCGGGTCACCGTGGGCGAGGGCCAGCGCACCGTCGACGTGGTGGCCGACCCGATCCGGCTGTCGGCGAGCCCGCCGGTCTACCGGCGCCCCCCGCCGCGCCTGGGGGAGCACACCGACGAGCTGCGCGACGAGCTGATCACCGACCGGACGATGCCGGACGCCGGGCACCCCGGCCACCACGAGGAGGACCTGCCATGACCGACCCCGCCGTCACCGAGATCGACGCTCCGCCGCCGCCCGTCCGGGAGTCGGAGCCGCTGCTGGAGCGCGCCGTCGACTACCTCGACCTCGACGCGCTGTTCAGCGCCGAGGAGCTCGCCCTGCGCGACAGCGTGCGCGAGTTCGTCGACGAGCGGATCCGCCCGTTCATCGCGGACTGGTACGAGCGCGCGCACTTCCCGGTCGAGCTGGTCAAGGAGATGGGCGCCCGCGGCCTGCTCGGCATGCACCTGCAGGGCTACGGCTGCGCGGGCCGCTCCGCGGTGGAGTACGGGCTCGCGGCGATGGAGCTGGAGGCCGGGGACTCCGGGCTGCGCACCTTCGTCTCGGTGCAGGGCTCGCTGGCGATGAGCGCGATCCACAAGTTCGGCACCGAGGAGCAGAAGCAGGCGTGGTTGCCGGGCATGGCCGCCGGCGAGCTGGTCGGCTGCTTCGGCCTGACCGAGCCGGGAGCCGGCAGCGACCCCGCGTCGATGGCGACCCGCGCGGTGCGCTCGGGCGACGGGTGGGTGCTCAACGGGTCCAAGCGGTGGATCGGGCTGGCGTCGATCGCCGACGTCGCCGTGGTCTGGGCCGGCACCGACGAGGGGATCCGCGGGTTCCTCGTGCCGACGACGGCGAAGGGGTTCACGGCCACGCCCATCACCGGGAAGCTCTCGATGCGCGCCTCCATCCAGTGCGACATCACCTTCGAGGACGTCGCCCTGCCGGGCGACGCCCTGCTGCCCGGCGCGCGCGGTCTGCGCGGGCCCTTCTCCTGCTTGAACGAGGCCCGCTACGGCATCCTCTGGGGTGCGATGGGCGCCGCGAGGGACTCCTACGAGGCGGCCCTGCGGTACTCGCTGGGGCGCCGGCAGTTCGACACCCCCATCGCGAGCTTCCAGCTCACGCAGGCCAAGCTCGTCGAGATGGTCCTGGAGATCCAGAAGGGCGTGCTGGTGGCAGAGCGCACCGGACGCCTCAAGGACGCCGGGCGACTCGCGCCGGAGCAGATCTCCTTCGGCAAGCTCAACAACGTCCGCTCCGCCATCGCGGTGTGCCGCAGCGCGCGCACGGTGCTCGGCGGCAACGGGGTCACGCTGGACCACTCGCCGATGCGCCACGGGGAGAACCTCGAGTCGGTGCGCACCTACGAGGGCACCGACGAGGTGCACACCCTGGTCATGGGCCGCTCCATCACGGGGATCCCGGCCTTCTCCTGACCGGGTGACCGCGTCACCGCTGCGGCCGTCCTCGGCGTCGTGGCGGTGACGCGGAGGACGTCTCGGGGGCGGCACGGTAGTGGGCGCCGGCCGCGCGGCGGACATCGAGAAGGACGTGGTGTCCGGAGGGGGACTTGAACCCCCACCCTCTATGCGAGGACTAGCACCTCAAGCTAGCGCGTCTGCCTATTCCGCCACCCGGACCGGTGGTGCGCAGCAGCCCGTGGGCGCCGCGCAGCAG
>JARIBR010000201.1 GCA_029258695.1 Quadrisphaera sp. | reverse complement strand
GGTGGTCGGCGTCGAGGGCACGAGGACCGGACGCCCCAGCGAGAGCGCCAGCAGCGCCGACGAGGAGTTGTGCATCGCCCGGTGGGGCAGCACCACCAGCTCGGCGCCGGCCACCTCGCGGGCCAGGACGTCGTCGTCGACGTGGCGCAGCGTGAGCCCCACCCGCGCGTCCGGGGCGGCGGCGCGCTGCAGGGTGGCCGCCAGCGCCGGGTCGTCGCACGCTCCCACGACGTGCAGGGACGGCTCGACCGTCTCGACCCCGCCGGCCTCCGCAGCGTCACCGACCCCCGCGAAGGCGCCCACGAGCTCGTCGACGCCCTTGTAGGGGCGCACCAGGCCGAAGTACAGGAACCGTCCCGGCTCGGCGGCGCCCTCGACGCGGGGGAGCCAGTCGCGGTGGTGGCCGAGCGGCGCGAACGTCGCACGCTCGGCGCGGGGCACGGCGGTGTCCTCGGTGAGCACCACCCACCCCGTGGTCTGCGCCGCCGCCGCCCGCAGCAGCAGCGCGTCCAGCCGGCCGACGTCCTCGTGGGGGGCGCGGTTGTGCGCCGTGACGACGACGGGGGTGGCGAGCGCCGCGACGCGGAGCAGCAGCGCGGCGAAGCGCACCCGGGCGGCGGCGCGGGCGAGCGCGGCGCGGCGGCGCAGGGCGACCTCGGGCCAGTGCCAGTGCAGGACGTCGTAGCGGCCCGCGAGGGCCCGGCCCCAGGAGAACCAGGCGACGTCGACGTGCTCGTCGAGCGCGCCGGCGAGCTGGACGACGTAGGGGTTGGTCGTCGCCCGCGGCGTCCGCACGGACATCAGCACCCGGGGACGACGCTCCCGCCGCGTCACGCCGGCGCGTCCAGGCGGTGCGGTGGTGGGTGCGGCATCACGGCTCCGGGGTCGAGGCGTCGGTGGTGACGGGCGCGCTCGGGCCCGCCCCGGTGAGGGTAGGTCGCGCCCGCGGCGCCGGTCTCGACGACCGCCCGGGTGACGGCCCGGGTGACGGTCCGGTCGACGGCCTGGGCGACGCCGCGGACCCGTGCGCGGAGCGGGGCTCGCGGCGCGGCTCGAGCCGGCTGCGCGGGCCCGCCTCGCGCGACGCCCTCGCCGCGGCGCTGCTGTGCCTGACGTGGGCGCTGGTGGTCCTCCCGCGCACCGTGCAATCCCTCACCGCCCCGAAGCACCGCACCGCGGTCGGCGTGGAGGCCGCGCCGTACTCCGCGCTGGCGCTGCTCAGCGACCGCGGGCTCACCCTGGCGGTCGCCGCGGCGTGCGCCCTCGCCGTGCTCCTCTCCCTGCGCCGGCTCACCCTGGCGCGCGCCGGCGCCGTCGCCGTGCTCCTGGCGCCGTGGCTCGTGGCCGCCGTGCGCGACGCCTACGCCGGGCTCAGCCCCGACGCCGAGGCCGCGCTGTACCCGTCGGTGGTGCTCGCGCTCTGGGCGCTGGCGCCGCGGCTGCGGGTCGGCGCGGTCGTCGGTCACCTCGCCGGGGCGAGCGCCCTGCTGGCGCTGGTGCTCGGGGTCGCGCTGCCGCGCGCCGGGCTCTACCGCCTGGCCAGCGGCGACCTCGTGGACCCCGACAAGGCCCTGCTGCCCCTCGGTCTGCTCATCGGGCCGTTCTCGGACAGCAACAACCTCGCGCAGGTCCTCGTGCTGGGGGCGCCGGCGCTGCTCCTGGTGCGCCGGCGCGCCGTCGCGATCGGCTGGCTGGTGGTCCTCGTGGCGGCCCTGGTGTGGACGTCATCGCGCAGCTCGCTCGTGGCGCTCGTCGCCGCGGGCGCCGTGGTGGGGGTCACGGCGCTGGCGCGCCGGCCCTGGTCGCGTGCAGCGCTCGCCGGCGCGGGCGGGCTGGTCGCCGTGGCCACCGTGGTGGTGGTCCCGCTCCTCACCGTGGCCGGGGGGACGTCCGGGGCGGCGCGGGCCACCGCGGCCGACACCGCCTTCACCAACCGCGGCTACGTCTGGCGCCTGAGCCTGGAGGCCGTGGCCGAGAACCCGCTCGCCGGCCTGGGGACGGGGTGGTACGGCCAGGTCGCCCGCTACGCCAACCCGCTCGGCGGCTTCGCCTACCACGGGCACAACGTCATGGTGCAGACCCTCGTGACCACCGGGCTGGTCGGGCTCGCCGCCCTCGCGGTCCTCGCCGTCGTGGCGCTGCTGCGCGCCGCGAGGTGGGCGAGCGCAGGGCTCGGGCGCGCAGCCCTGTTCCCGGTGGCCCACCTCGTCGCGCTGGCGATCTCCTCGACGCTGGAGGTCTCCTTCGCCACCGTCGACCGCGGCTTCCTCCTCCCCGTGGCTCTCGCCCCGCTGGCGCTGTGGCTGCTGGCGCGCGGCGGGGCGCGGTGAGCACGCCCGCCGCGGGCCTCGGGGACCGGGCCGCCAGGGGGTCGTCGGTCACGGTGGTCACCCAGGGCGCGCGCGCGGTGCTGCAGATCGTCTCCGTCGTCCTGCTCGCCCGGCTGCTGGAGCCCGCCGACTTCGGTCTCGTCGCCATGGTCACGGCCGTCATCGGCATCGCCGACCTCGTGCGGGACTTCGGGCTCTCCCAGGCCGCGATCACCGCGAAGACCCTCAGCCGGGCGCAGCAGTCGTCGCTGTTCTGGGTGGGCACGGGCCTCGGCGCGGGGTGCACCGTCGTCGCCCTCGCCGCCGCGCCGCTCATCGCGGCCGGGTACGGCCAGCCGCGGCTGACCGCCGTGGTCCTCGCGCTCGCCGGGGTGTTCACCCTCTCCGGCGCCTCGACGCAGTTCCGCGCCGACCTCGCCCGGGAGCTGCGCTTCGTCGCGCTCGGCGTGGCCGACGTGGGGGCCCAGCTCGCCGGCATCGTCGTGGCCGTCGTCGCCGCGCTCGCCGGGGCGGGCCTGTGGGCGCTCGTGGCGCAGCAGCTGACCGTCGCCGTGGTCGGGCTCGTCGTGGTCGCCGGAGCCTCGACCTTCCGGCCGGTGGCCCCGCACCGGGGCGGTGAGGTCCGTCCCTTCTTCCGCTTCGGCGGGGCGGTCCTGGGCACGCAGGCCATCACCTACGCCACGAAGAACGTCGACACCGTGGCGCTGGGGGCGCTCTGGGGCGCCTCGCCGCTGGGGCTCTACACCCGCGCCTACCAGCTGCTCATGGCCCCGCTGAACCAGATCAACGCGCCGATGACCCGCGTGGCCCTGCCGGTGCTCACGCGGGTCGAGCCGGACGCCGCCACGTACGCCCGCTACCTCGCGCGCGCCCAGCTCGTGGCCTGCTACCTCACGGCCACGGTCTTCGCGGTCGCCGCCGCGCTGGCCTGGCCGCTGGTCGAGGTGCTCTTCGGCCCGCGCTGGGCCGGCGTCGCGCCGATCTTCGCGGTCCTCGCCGTCGGGGGGATCTTCCGGGCGGTGGCCCAGATCGCCTACTGGATCTACCTGTCCTCCGGGCGTCCCGGCGCGCAGCTCAGGCTCTCGCTCGTCACCGGCCCGGCGACGATCGCCCTGATCCTCGCCGGGCTGCCGTGGGGCGCGATCGGCGTCGCCGCCGGCCACTCCGCGGCCCACCTGCTGGTGTGGGTGGCCCAGCTGGCCGTCGCCGGCCGGGTGAGCGGGACCGACGTGCGGCCGCTGTTCGCCGGCGCGGTGCGGGCGATCCTCGGCGTCGGGCTGCCGTGCGCCGGCGCCGCCGCGCTGGCGAACCTGCTCCCGTGGCCTGCGCTCGCGCAGCTCGGCGCGGGAGTGGTGCTCGCGGCGACCGCCGGCACCGTCATGGTGCTCCTCGTGCCGCCGGTGCGGGCCGACGCGCGCCTGGTGGCCTCTCTCCTGCGGCGGGCGACGAGCCGGCGCGCCGACTGACCGTCTTGTCACGCATCGTCCGACTTCGGCACTCGGGGTGATTTTCGCCCGGGAGTCCCCTATCGTCGGTCTTCTTCCGCCGTTCCGACGACGGCCCGACGAGCGGACGGCAGGAGGCGCGGTGCGCACCTCGAGACAGGACCGTGAGATCGGTCCGCTGCCGCCCGCCCTGCCCGGGCGGCGCTTGAGCAGCCGCCAGCAGCGGATCATCATCGTCTCCACCCTGCGCCTGGGCGCCGGGGTCCTCGCCGCGATACCGCTCGTCCATCCCTCGGTCGCCGGCCTGTTCGGTCCGTGCGTGCTGGGCTGGCTGCTGGGCTCCGCCGTGTGCGCGATCATCAGCTCCTACCTGCGCGTCGGCTCCCGGCTCTCCCCGCGCACCGGGTGGGTCGGCCGCGCCGTCGAGCCGGTGCTGGCTGCCGTGGACGTGCTGGCCTTCACCGCGGTCGCCCTCACCGCCCCGGAGGGGACGGGCTACGGACCGGTGGCCGTCCTCGGGCTCGTGCTCCTCGGGCAGGGCCCGCTGACGTGGGGCCTGCGCGGCGTCGCCCTCGTCGTGCTCCCGCTCACCGCTGTCGCGCTCTCGTACCCGGCGGGGCTGTTCATCGACAGCGGCGGGCGCGTGGCCCTCGTCGCCGTCATCGCCGGCGCCACCGCGCTGGGGCTGTGGCTGCGGCGGCTGCTGCTGGACCAGTGCGCGGCGGCCGAGCAGGTCCAGGCCACGCTGTCGGTGGTCTTCGACCACTCACCCACCCCGTCGGCCATCACGTGCTCGAGCGGACGGATCCTGCGCGCGAACCCCGCCATGGCGCAGCTGTGCGGGTGCGACGTCGAGCGCCTCGTGGGCCGGCGCCTGCTCGACCTCGTCCACCCCGACGACACCCGGGTCCTCGAGCGCGTCATGGCCTCGGTGCAGCGCGACCAGGCCGGTGCCGGGTCGACGGGTCAGGCGATGGACACCCGCCTGGTCGGTGCTGCCGGTCAGCGCTGGGTGCGGCTCGCCGTCGCCTTCGTGCCCGCGACGCAGGGGCTCCCCGCCCAGCTGGTGGTCCAGGCCGAGGACGTCGAGGAGATCCGCGCGACCACCGCGCGCCTGGAGCACGAGGCCACCCACGACACGCTCACCGGGCTGCCCAACCGGCGTGCGGTCCACCGGGCCCTCGGCCGGCTCACGGACGACGGGGGCCCGGAAGACCTGGAGGGGTCGGGCGGTCCGGCCGAGCCGCGCGCCGGCGCGCTGGTCCTCGTCGACCTGGACGACTTCAAGGCCGTCAACGACGAGCTGGGCCACGAGGCCGGCGACGAGCTGCTCGTGCTGGCGGCCGCTCGCCTGCGGTCGGCGCTGCACGACGGCGAGAGCGCCGGACGCCTGGCCGGCGACGAGCTCGTGGTCATCGCCGAGGACGTCGGCGGCGTCGGCGGCGCCACCGGTCCCGGCGGCGCCGAGGGAGCGCGCGAGCTGGGCGAGCGGGTCGTCGCCGCGCTCGTCGGGCCGGCCCGGCTGCGCGCCGGCGACGTGCGGTTGCGCGCCAGCGCCGGCGTGAGCCGCGTCACCGAGGGGGACGACGCCTCAGCGGTGCTGCGCCGCGCCGACGACGCTCTCTACCGGGCCAAGCGCGCCGGTGGGTGCCGCGTGGAGGTGGCACCGACCCCGCGGCCCGCGCTGAGCCGCGTCACCGCACGCTGAGCCGCGACGGCGCACGCTGAGCCGCGACGGCGCACGCCGAAGGGGCTCAGGGAACCGGAGGCGGCTCCCGTCGGGCGCGGCGCGCGTCCCGTGCCGCGGCGGCGGGGGTCCCCGGCGTGGGCATCCACCGCAGCAGCGCGCCCGCCTGCCCGAGCGACCAGAGGGAGGACAGCGTCCAGTACAGGAGCACCCCGAGGGGCACGCTCATGCCGGGGACCACCACGAGCAGGGGCGCCAGCCTGGCCATGGCGCGCACCGACGATCCCGCGACGCCCTCCAGCCCGGCGGCCGGCGTGTTGCGGGCGAGCTGTCGGCGCTGCTGGACCCACACCGAGGCGGCCATCACGGCCATGAGGCCGGCGGCGATCACCGCGGCGGCGCCGGAGGTGGCCCACGTCGCCGCGAGGGAGGCGCCCGCGAGGCTGGCGGCGTCCAGCTGGGCGACGAGCGCGGGGGTCATCGCGCCCACGACCTCGCCGTGCGCGGCTCCCGAGAGCACCCGGAACAGGGCGAGCAGCACCGGCAGCTGGACCAGCACGGGAAGGCACCCCAGCGGGCTGGCCCCGGCCTGCGCGGAGAGCGCGGCGCTCTCGGCCCGCATCGCGGCGAGCGAGGACGCGTCGGTCCTCCCGCGGTAGCGCTCGCGCACGGCGCGGAGCTGCGGGGCGAGCGCGGCCATCCGCTGGCCGGTCCGCACCTGGCGGACCACCAGGGGTGCCATGGCCAGGCGGACCACCACGACGACGCCGACCAGCGCGAGGGTCCACGCCCCGATCGACGCGGGATCGAGGCCGAGGCGGCTCACGGTGGCGTGGACGGCGACGAGCAGGTGGGAGGTGAGGGCCTCGAAGGGCCAGAGCGCGCGGTCCAGGACCGCGGTCAGGGAGCGGAGCAGGGACGACGGAGCATCGGTGAGCGGGGAGGTGAGCACAGGGGTCTCCTGGGGGAGCAGCGACGGGGGGCGGCGTCGCTCCCCGTCGGCTCACCTCGGCGAGCGTGCACCGGGGGCCGGTTGCGGCGGAGCTCTCGGCGGCGCGGGCGCCGCCACGAGCGCCCGCGCGGCGCGGCCGGTGCGTGGTCGTCAGGCGATGACGGGGAGCGGCGAGCCGAGGCTCCGCGGGCTGCTCGGAGCGCTCCCCGCGGGGCGCGGGGTGGCGCCCCGCGGAGATGGCGAC
>JARIBR010000095.1 GCA_029258695.1 Quadrisphaera sp. | reverse complement strand
AGCAGCCGGTGCCCACCCTGGGTCAGCACCGACTCCGGGTGGAACTGCACCCCGTGGAGCGGCAGGGTGCGGTGGGAGAGCCCCATGACCACGCCGCCCTCGGTGGCGGCGGTGACCACGAGGTCGTCGGGAACGGTCCTCGGCACCACCGCGAGCGAGTGGTACCGGGTGGCGGTGAAGGGGGTCGGGAGGCCGTCGAGCACCCCGTCGCCGGCGTGGAGGACCTGCGAGGTCTTCCCGTGGAGCAGCTCCTCGGCGTGGGTGACCGTGGCCCCGTAGACCTCGGCGAGCACCTGGTGGCCCAGGCAGACGCCGAGCAGCGGCGTCGCCGTGTCCGCCGCTCGGCGCACGAGCCCGGCGCTGACCCCGGCCTGCGCTGGGGTACCGGGTCCTGGGGAGAGGAGCACCGCGTCGGCCTCGTCGGCGGCGGCAGGGGTGATCGCGTCGTTGCGCACCACGCGGCAGTCGGCGCCGAGCTGGGTGAGGTATCCGACGATCGTCCACACGAAGCTGTCGTAGTTGTCGACGACGAGGACCTTGAGGCTCACGACGCCATGGTCCCACCCGCACCAGCACCAGCCCTCGCGCAGGGTCCTCGCCGCCGGTCCGCCCTCACCGCCCCGCAACCCCCTCCTCGCCCTCACCGCTTCCTCGGTGATCATGGCGGTTCACCCCCTCCCCACAACCCCCTTCGCGGTGATCATGGCGGTTCACCCCCTTGGAGGACCGACAAAGGGCAGATCGGCCATGATCACCGCGCCGGAGGGGGTGGATCGGCCATGATCACCGGGGAGGGCAGAGGCGGGGAAGGCAGAGGCCGGAAGGCAGAGGCGAGGGCGAGAATGGCCCGCACCGGCGCGTCAGCCCACGGTGGCGTCGTCCAGCGCGAGCAGGTCCGACAGCGCGGGGAAGACCACGGTGAACAGCAGCGCGACGACGAGGAGCACCGCCACCACCGCCAGGAGCGTCCGCAGCCACGTCGGTCCGGGCAGCGCTCGCCACAGCCGGGCGTACACGCCGCCCTCAGGCCGCGCGCTCGAGCGGCGGGTCGGCCAGCACGGCGGGCGGCCCCTGCTCCCGTGCCCGCTCGTCGACCAGCTCGGCGTGCACCACCCAGCGCAGCCGGGCGGAGTACCGGGGGTGGCACGCCGTGAGCGTCAGCACGCTCCTCGTGGGGGTGGCCCCGGGCTGACCGGGCACGGGAGCGATGACGTCGACCCGGTCCGGCGTGACCACCTCGTTCCCGCTCACCCGGTAGGTGGACCACCCCGAGACGGTCTCGACGACGATCGGGTCACCGGCGACCAGCTCGTCGATCCGGGCGAGCGGTGCCCCGTAGGTGGTGCGGTGACCCGCGAGGGCGACGTTGCCCTGCGATCCCGGCAGCCCCGGCAGCGAGGTGGCGCGGTAGTGACCGAGGACTCCCTGGTCGAGGACTCCGCGATCGGTCCCCTCGGCGGCGGCCACCGACCACCCGGACCCGAACCGGGGAACGTGGACCAGCGCAAAGGTGCTGCCCGGCTCAGGGACGGCGACGGGTGAGGAGGCCGCAGCCTGCCCCGAGGCGACCGCGCCGTCGAGGCTGCCCGCGGCGTCCCGGCGCTGCCCGTCCTCAGGCCCGTCCCCGGGCTCGTCCCCGGGCACGTCCCCGGGCACGTCCCCGGGCACGCGCTCGCGCTCGGCCGCCGCGGCGGCGAAGCGGTCCGCGGCCGCCGCAGTCCTCTCCCGGGCCGTCGCCCCGGCGACGACGTCGGTCCACACCAGCTGCCAGACCACGAAGAGCAGCACCACCGCGCCCGCGCTGAGGAGGAGCTCGCCGAGCACCGAGAGCCGCGTGGGCGCGCGCCTCACGCCGTCGACGCGCTGGCCCAGCGCAGCTCCAGAGGCCCCTCCCAGGCCGGCACGGTCACCGACGGCTCAGCGGTGAGCTCCCACCCCAGGCCGAGGGACTGGAACGCGAGGTACTCCTGCACGCGCGGGTCGGTCTCCAGGGCCGCCGTCAGCGCCGCCGGATCACCCACCGCCCGCACCTGGTAGGGCGGGGCGTACAGCCGCCCCTGCAGCCGCAGGGTGCTGCCGACGCAGCGCACCGCCGACGTCGCGATGAGCGGCTGGTCCATGAGGGAGACGGCGCTCGCTCCTCCGGCCCACAGGGCGTTGACCACGGCCTGCAGATCCTCCTGGTGCACGAGCAGCAGATCGGGGTCCACGTCCACGACGGTCCCGGCAGGCGCGTCGTCGAGGACCACGCTGACCCCCTCCCCCTGCGCGCCGGCGACGGCGGCCCGGGCACCGAGGTCGTCCGCGCGCGCGGTGAGCGACGCGGCCACGGGGTCCCCGTCGCGCGTGGAGAGCGCGTCGACCTGCTGGCGCAGCTCCTCGACCTCGGCGGTCCGCGACGTCACCCGCTCCTCCTGGTGGGCCACCAGCGTCGGCAGGTCAGCGGCGTCCGCTCGCAGCTGGTCGCCGTCCGCGGTGCGCGCGGAGGTGGCGAACAGCGCCCCCGCGAGCGCGAACGCCACCAGCGTCCCGAGGGCCGCGACGCCGCGCGGGCGTCGACCTCCCCCGGCCGCTGGCTGCTCGGGCTCGTCCACCGGTCCTCCTCCTGTGCTCGTCATGGGCTCGTCCGCCGCGACCGGGACCCCTGTCGGCGGGCGCGACGCCAGCCGCGAGCCGGGCGCCGTGCCGCTCACGGAGGCCTCCCGCGCCGGTCCCCGACCGCTACGCTAGGCGATGTCGCGGCGCCAGCGGCTGCTCTCCTCCCGCGTCGTGATCCGCGTCGTGACCCGCGCGCCGTGGAAGACCCGCCCCGCCGACCGCCCTGGAGGTCCCGTGCCCGTCTCGAAGCGCCACCCGTCCCGACGGGCCGCGGTCGCGCGCGGCGCGAACCAGGCGCCGGCCGCGTCGTCAGGCACCTCGCCGCGTCGGGAGCCCTCCGTGAGCTCAGAAGGGCTGAACCCGGTGCCGGGTCAGGGTTCTGGCCGCACGGGGTTGTCGCTCGCCAGCGCCGACGGCGTGCCGCCGACGCCGCGCTGGTGGGTGCCGACCATGCTCGCGCTGATGATCGCCGGGCTGCTCTGGATCGTCATCTTCTACCTCAGCGGGGCACAGGCGTGGCCGATCCCCTCGATCGGCAGCTGGAACCTCGCCGTCGGGTTCACCCTCATCATCGTGGGGTTCGCCATGACCACGCGCTGGCGCTGAGCACCCCGCGTCGAACGGCTGTCCCCAGACGTTGTCCACACTGTGGACGAGTCTGTGGGTGACTGAATCCGGAGGGTGACGTGATCGCTCTCCACCGTCGCGCCGGTCAGATCAAGAGCAGTCCTCGGGCTCCCAGCCAGAGCAGCGAGACGACCACCAGCACGGCCACCACGAGCACCGTGCCACCAGCCTGGACGGCGGTCCGGCGCACCGCTCCCGCGCGGTCGCGAGCGTCCTGCGGCCTCGGGGCGAACATCATCACCGCGCCCACGGCGGCGCCGACGACGAAGCCGCCCAGGTGGGCCTGCCAGGCGATGCCGGGGACGAAGAACCCCAGGGCGGCGTTGATCCCGACGATGACCAGCGTCTGGCGCAGGTCGAGCCGCAGCCGGCGCTGGAGCACCAGGAGCGCGCCGAAGAGCCCGAAGACCGCTCCGGACGCACCCACCGTCCCCGGGAGCGTGGGGTTCCAGAGCAGCAGGTAGCCGACCGAGCCGCCGAACGCCGCGACGAGGTAGAGCGCCGCGAACCGCACGCGCCCCAGCGCCGCCTCGAGCGAGGGTCCGGTGAGGTAGAGGACGTACATGTTCAGCGCGATGTGCAGGAAGCTGCTCGGAGCATGGAGGAACGCCGCCGTGAGGAAGCGCCAGGGCTCCACCCCGCCGAGCGGGGGGTAGAACAGCAGGTCGTTCGTGAGGCCGCGCCCCACCACGAGCTGCAGCAGGTAGGCCACGACGCAGACCCCGATGATCGTCAGCGTGATCACCGGCCGCCCGTCGGCGGCCCGTCCCCCGAAGACGGTGCGCCGGACCGGCGTCGCGGCGGCGCCGGCCGCGACGCAGTCGACGCACTGCACACCGACGGGCGCCTCGCGCTGGCACTGCGCGCAGGTCGGACGCCCGCAGCGCTGGCAGCGGACGTACGACTCGCGCTCGGGGTGGCGCGGGCACACCGGCGGCGCCGGGGCAGAGCCCGGCGCGGCTCCGGCCTCGGGGGGCTCGGGCGCGCTCAGCCGATCTCCACCGACTCGATGACCACGGCGTCCTTCGGCTTGTCCTGGGCGCCGGTGGGCACCGCGGCGATGGCGTCGACGACCTTCTTGCTCTCCGCGTCAGCCACCTCCCCGAAGATCGTGTGCTTGCCGTGCAGCCACGGGGTGGCCCCGACGGTGATGAAGAACTGCGAGCCGTTGGTGCCCTTCCCCCCGCGCTTGCCCGCGTTGGCCATCGCCAGCCTGTAGGGCTCCTCGAAGGTGAGCTCGGGGTGGATCTCGTCGTCGAACTCGTAGCCGGGACCACCGGTGCCGTTGCCCACCGGGTCGCCGCCCTGGACCATGAAGCCCGGGATGATGCGGTGGAAGGTGAGGCCGTCGAAGAAGGGCTTCGTGGACGCCTCACCGGTCTTCGGGTCGGTCCACTCCTTCTCCCCGGTGGCCAGCCCGCGGAAGTTCTCGACGGTCTTCGGCGCCTGGTGCTCGAAGAGGGTGACGCGGACGTCGCCGTGGTTCGTGTGCAGCGTTGCTTCCATGACGCCATCCTCCCACCCCGCGTGCGGAGGACGTGATCGAGCGCCCCGCCAGGGACCGTCCGGGGCGGGTGGGTAGCCGGCGAGTCCCGCTGCGCGGCATGATGGTAGGAGCCAGCACCGCGTGGTGCGCCGTGACCGAGGAGGCAGCGCGACCCGCTGCCCGTGAGGAGGACGAGTGTCGGTCATCAGCCGTCGTTCGAAGCGCAAGACGAAGAAGGCCCTGGCCAAGCACGGTGCCCGGGGCGCTGCAGCAGCGGCCCCCGTGGCCCTGGCAGCCGGCGCCCAGCACGCCGGGAAGCGCGCCAGCGCCCAGGCCTCGCACCTCGCCGACGAGGTGAGGGCACGCAGCTCGGCGCTGGGGTCCCAGGCTGCCGACCAGTGGAAGGACCGCGGCGCCCCGGCGCTGTCGAAGGTGACCTCCGACGCCACGGCCTCGGCCATCGCCGCCCGCGACTGGGCGGCGCCGCGCCTCGCCGAGGCAGGGGAGATGTCGCGGGCCCAGCTCACCCAGGCCTACGGCCGCAGCGTCGAAGCGGCAGCGCCGAAGGTGGAGCAGGCCGCCTCGAACCTCGCGCCGAAGGTCGACCACGCGCGCGACAAGATCGTCGACGACGTCCTGCCCCGCCTGGTCGCCAGCGTCTCTGCCGCGGCCGCCGCGGCGTCGGACAAGGTCGCGGACGCCACCGACGCGACGGCCTCGGCGAAGCAGGGCTTCCTGTCCTCCACCGCCGACGCCGCCAAGGAGGCGCAGAAGACCGGCAAGAAGGCCAAGGGCGCCGGCAAGGGCAAGGCGGTCGCCCTGCGCGGCAAGGTCGAGGTCCAGCAGCGCCGGTCAGGCCTCAAGACCTTCCTCCTCGTCAGCGCCGTCGTCGGCGCCGCCTCGGCAGCCGGCTACGCGGTGTGGAAGAGCCGGACCCCGAGCGACCCGTGGGTCCCGGCGACCGGCGGCGACCAGAACCGCCTGTCGCACCCGAACCGCGGCAGCGGGATCGGCTCCGGCGGGGTCGCCGCGTCCTCCTCGGACGTCGACACCCCAGCCCCGGACGGCAAGACCGCACCCCCGGACGAGAGCGGCAAGCACGTCGCGAGCACGCCGCGCCCCTCGGCCAGCCGCAGCGACGGGCCCTCCGGGCCCGAGGCGGCGTCGGGCGGCGGCCAGACCAACCCCGCCTCGAGGACGGGCAGCTCCGAGCAGTCCGTGGTGCCCCCGCGCACCAACCCGCCGAAGGCCGCCGGCTCCACCTCCCCGGAGCAGAGCCGCGCGGCGGATCCCGAGGCGGCCAGGGCTCGCGACATCGAGGCCTCCGGCATGGCCTCCGAGGTCACCGAGACGGTCGTCCGTCCCGCTCCGGAGGACGAGGGGGAGGACCCCACCTACGGGAAGCCCTCGACGTCGTCCGCGCAGGGTGACTCCGGCCGTCAGGCCGGTGGCGCGGGCACCAAGCCCGGCGACGCCAAGCCCTCCGGTGCGACCTCGCCGGCCGAGGAGAGCACGGGGAAGCCTGTCTCCGACAAGAAGTCGGGTACTGCGAACAGCTGAACCACGCGCTGACGCGACGACGAAGGCCCCGGTCCGCTGGACCGGGGCCTTCGTCGTCGCTGGTGGTGACGGGCATCCCTCGTGGCAGGTGGATCGAGGAGAGCGTGGGTGGAGACGAGGGGACTCGAACCCCTAACCCCCTGCTTGCAAAGCAGGTGCGCTACCAATTGCGCCACGCCCCCGAGCACGGTGGGCCTAGGAGGACTTGAACCTCCGACCTCTTCCTTATCAGGGAAGCGCTCTAACCGACTGAGCTACAGGCCCGTGCACCC
>JARIBR010000056.1 GCA_029258695.1 Quadrisphaera sp. | reverse complement strand
CGCGCGCGCCGCGCCACCCGCCGTGCCACCCGCCGCGGCGCCCGCACCGCTGAGCCCACCGGCGCGGCCCCGGCCAGCCCCGTGGCCGCGGCCTCGGGCGCCATCGCGCTGGGCAACGGGCGCTCGTCGGTCGTCGCCACGACGACCCTGGTCGCCCTCATCGTGGTCCTCGGCGGGCTGGGCCTGCGGCGCCGGCCACCGTCGCGCGCCGCCGCGGCAGCGACGATCTACGCCGTGGCCCTCGCGCTGCTGCTCATGACCTCGATGCGCGGCCCCACGGTCACCGGGCACGACATCCTGTCGGAGAACGTCGTGGCCTCGACGACGGCCGCCGCGGGGCTCTGGGTCCCCGCGGACGGGATGTTCGGGGACTACAGCGCCTGCCTGAGCATCACCGTCCTGCCCGCCATGCTCGGCGCACTGTTCAACACCACCACCGACGCGGTCCTCGAGATCGTCGGACCCGTGCTGTTCGCCGCCTGCCCGGTCATCGTGCTGCTCGTCGCCGAGCGCCTCGCCGGCCTGCGGCTCGCGATCCCGGCGGCGGTGCTCTTCGTGTCCTTCCCCACCTTCTTCACCGACATGTCGATGATGGTCCGCCAGGAGATGGCCTTCCTCGTGGTCGCCGCCCTGGTGCTCGTCATCGCGACCCGCAGCGACGACGACGCCGCTCCCGCGGGCACCCACGCCCTGACGCGGCGCCGGGCCCTCGTGGTGCTGCTCGGGGTCGGCGCGGTCCTGTCCCACTACTCCACGACGTACCTCCTCGTCGCCCAGCTCGCGATGGCCCTCGCCGCCGGGCTGCTGCTCGCGTTCCTCGGGCGCCTCCGCGCGCGCCGCGCCACCCGCCGTGCCACCCGCCGCGGCGCCCGCACCGCTGAGCCCACCGGCGCGGCCCCGGCCAGCCCCGTGGCCGCGGCCTCGGACGTGACGGCCCGTCCTCGCCGCCTGCTGTCGGTGGGCGTGGTCGCGGCGATGGCCGCGAGCGCCTACCTCTGGGCGGGGCCGGTCACCGGCACCGGCTCGAGCTTCGTCGGTGTGGCGAGGTCCTCGATCGACATCATCACCGGCGTGGCGTCGAGCTCCGGCGGGTCCGCGGACCTCTCGGTGAGCCTGTTCGGCGGCGGCGACGTGCCCACCCCCCAGGACCGCCTGGACGCGTACGCGGTGAGCCTCGTCGAGAACGCCGACCCCGCCGACCGCCCCGCCGTGATCGAGCTCCTCACCCGGTACCCGGCCGAGGTCGCGCCCCTGGAGACCTCGGAGCCCACCGCTCTGGGCGAGGCGATCGAGTCCCTCGACGTCTCGACCTTCGACGTCACGGCGGTGGTGCGCGCCGGGAGCGCCGCGGCCCTGCAGCTCGTCGTGGGCCTCGGGGTCCTGCTGGTGCTGTGGCGCGGCCTGCGCCGGCGGTACGACCTCGAGCTGGCCCTCATGGCCGGCGGGGCCCTCGCGCTGCTCGCCGCGTTCCTCGCGCTGCCGATGCTCAGCGACGCCTACGGCCTGCTCCGGGTCTTCCAGCAGGGGCTGGTCGTCCTGGCGGTGCCGGCGGTGCTGGTCCTCGACGCCGCCGCCGGGGGGTTCACCCGTCTGCTCGCCCGGGCGCGCCGGCGCGGTCGCGGGGCGGCGCGGCGACCTACGCTCTCGCCGGGCACCCACCCCCGGGGAGCGCTCGCGCCCGGTGCGCCGCGGCTCGTGCTCGTGGCCGTGCTGGCGTTCACCGCGAGCTCCACGGGTCTGCTCGCCGTCGCCACCGGGGGGTACTACCCGCCGCTCCACCTGGCGAACGCCGGGAGGTACTACGACGACTACCACCAGCCCGACACCGACGAGGCCATGATGCTCTGGACCGCTGACCAGCCGCGCGTGGCGCAGGAGGGACGACGCGCCGTGCAGGGCGACCAGTGGACCTCAGCGCGCTTCGCGAGCTCGACAGGCATCGTGCCCTCCCGCGGCATCCTGCCGCCCCAGCTGCGCGACGACGCGTTCGTCGTCATGGGACGCGCCAACGTCGTCGAGGGCCGGGCCAGCGACGGGCTCGTCAACCAGCCGATCCCCTACACCTACCCCTGGCGGTACCTCGAGATGACCAAGGACCGCGTGTACGACAACGGCGCCGCGCAGGTGTGGCGATGACCGCGCCCTCGGCCGTCACCGGCGCGCCGGGCCGGCGGGAGGGCACCGCCCCGACGGAGCACCGTGACGGCCCGGACCCCGCGACCCGCCCGGGCCTGCTGGTGGTGAGCAGCTACTACCCCCCGCACGTCGGCGGCGTCGAGACGTGCGCCACCCGCTACGCCACCGGCCTCGCGGAGCTCGGGTGGCCGGTGGAGGTGGTGACCAGCGCCGTGGGCGCCCCCCGCGGCGTGAGCGCGGACGGGGGGGCGAGGGTGACCCGGCTGCGGGCCCTCGACGCGCTGCACTCCCCGCTGATGCCCGCCCTGGCGAGCACCCTGTGGCGACGCGCCCGGGGCACGGTGGTGCACCTGCACGCCGGGCAGCTCACCACGGAGATCGTCGCGGCGCTCGTGGCCCGCGTCCGGCGCGTGCCGCTGGTGGTCCACCACCACATGGACGTGCCCGCGAGCAGCCGCGTCGGCGCGGTGGTGCTGCCGCTCTACAAGCGCTTCGTCCTCGGGCCGCTGCTGCGCTCAGCGCGCGCGGTCGTGACCCTCACCGAGGTCGAGCGCCGCGTGCTGCTCGCGCGCTACGGCCTCGACGAGCACCGCGTGGTCGTGGTGCCCAACGGGGTGGACGAGGAGTACCTGCGCCTGCCGCGCCCCGAGGCGCAGGCGGGGCCGCTGCGGGTCCTCGCGGTCGCCCGCCTCGCGCCCCAGAAGAACCTCGGCATGCTGCTCGACGCGATGCCGCTCCTGCGCGCCCCGGCGAGCGTGACGCTGGCCGGGGACGGCGAGGAGGCCGCGCCGCTGGCCCGCCGGGCGGAGCAGCTCGGCGTCGAGGTCGCGATGCCGGGGTTCCTCCACGGCCAGGAGCTGGTGGAGGCCCACGCCGACGCCGACGTCTTCGTCGTGACCTCGCACGTCGAGGGCATGCCGCTGGCGCTGCTCTCCGCGATGGGGGCGGGGATGGCGGTGGTGGTGACCGACACCCCCGAGCTGCGCGAGCTCGTCGGCGACGCCGGCGTGCTGCTGCCCGAGCCCACCCCCCAGGCGCTCGCCGCGGCCCTCGACCACCTCGCCGAGCACCCCGCCGAGCGGGACCGCCTCGGGCGCGCCGCCCGCGAGGTGGCGCGCTCGGCGACGTGGCGGGCGCGCTCGCAGGTCCTCGACGCCGCCCTGAGGGCCGCGGCCGCGCCGGCCCCGGGAGGGCGGCGATGAGGCTGGCGCTGGTCTACGACGCCGTCCACCCCTGGGTCACCGGCGGCGGTGAGCGCCGCTTCCACGAGCTCGCGGTGCGCCTGGCCGAGAGCGGCCACGACGTGCACTGGTACGGCATGCGCTGGTGGGACGGGCCCGCGGTGCTGGTCCGCGACGGCATCACGTACCACGGGGTCTGCCGGGTGCGGCCGCTGTACACCGCGAGCGGGCGCCGTTCCATCTGGTCGGCCCTGGTCTTCGGCCTCGCGACGCTGCGGCTGCTGGGCAGCCGCTACGACGTCGTGGACTGCTGCGGGTTCCCCTTCTTCTCGCTGTTCTCCGCCCGGCTGGCGACCTGGGTGCGCGGCGGGGCGCTGGTGAGCACCTGGCACGAGGTGTGGGGCCCGGCCTACTGGCGCGAGTACCTGGGGCGCCTCGGCGTCGTCGGCGCGCTCGTCGAGCGCTCCGCCGCGGCGCTGCCGGACACCGTCGTGGTGGTCTCCGAGGTCACCGCCGCGCGCATGGCGCCGCTGCGGCCGGGGGCTCGCGGGCGCAGCGTCCACCTCGTGACCGCCGGCCTCGACCACGCCGAGATCGCCGCGGCGCCGGCGGCGGGCTCGGGCTTCGACCTGCTCTACGCGGGGCGGCTGACCGACGCGAAGGACGTCGAGCTGCTGCTCGCCGCCCACGCCCTCGTCGTGGCGCAGCGGCCCGGCACCACCTGCGGGATCGTCGGCGAGGGCCCCCACCGCGGCGTCCTCGAGGCCTTCGCCGACGAGCTGGGCACGGGCCTGGTCACCTTCACGGGCCGTCTCGAGACCGCTCTGGACGTGTACGGCGTGATGAAGGCCAGCTCGGTCTTCGCCCTGACGTCCACGCGCGAGGGCTTCGGCATCGTCGTCATCGAGGCGCACGCCTGCGGGCTGCCCGCGGTGGTGGCCGCCCACCCCGACAACGCCGCGACGTCCCTGGTCGGCGAGGGCTACGGCCTCGTCGCCGAGCCCACCCCCCGGTCGGTGGCCGACGCGGCGCTGGAGCTGCTGCACGCCGACGCCGAGGCGCGCGCCGCCGCGTCCGCGCTCGCCGTGGCGTCCTCGCGCGAGTTCGACTGGGACCGCGTCGCCCAGCGCTACGCCGACACCCTGGAGGCGGCCCGATGAGCCTGCGATCCACCGACGTCGACGCGCGCCCGCGCGCCCGAGGGCGCCGCCGCGCCAGCCTCGTGACCCTCGTCGCCCTGGTCGTCCTGCTCGTCGGGGGCACCGCGCTGGCGCGCTCGCCGGTCTCACCGGTGCGCGAGTGGGCCGTGCACGTCCCCGAGCCGGTCGTCTCCATCGCCCTGGAGCGCCCCGACGAGTCCCCGGACGCCTTCACCCCCGGCAGACCGCTCGACCTCCCGCTGGTGCTGCGGCGCGACGGGGACCCGCCGGGCGGTGACGACGCGGTCTCCTGGCAGGCCAGGTTCGTCCCCGACGACGGCGCGCCGCCGACCGCCCTCGACGAGGGCTCGTCGAGCGTGCCCACCGGCTCGGCGACGGACCTGCCGCTCTCGGTGGTCATCGACGACGACGCCCCGGGGCGCCTCGTCGTGGCCCTGGACACCGGCGCGTCGGTGGACGTGGGCCTGAGCCCCACCGACGACCGGGTCACCGGAGCGGCGCGGAGCGCAGAGGGCGCGCCGGGCGCACCGGGCGCGCAGGAGGAGACCCGTGGTTGACCAGATGACCGGCTCGCGCACCACCGACAGGACAGACACCACGGACACCATCGACACCGCCCACACCACTGACACCGCCGACGCCACGGGTGCTGCCGGCACCGACCGCACGCCGGCACCCCTGCACGTGCTGCACGTCTCCAAGCGCATGCCGCGGGCGACCGGCGGTGACGCCGTGGTGGTCTCCCACCTGCGTGCCGCGCAGGAGCGCAGCGGCCAGCGCACCTCGGTGCTGACCAGCCGCGTCGACGAGATCGACGACGCGCCCGGCCTGTACCGCTCCGGGCTCCGGCTGCGCCAGGTCGAGCTGGACCGCCTCGGTGCGCGCCGCGTGCTCTCCCTGGCGATCACCGCCGTCCAGGCCTGGTTCCTGCTCCGGCGCCTGCGCCCGGACGTCGTCCACGTCCACGCCGTCGACCTCGGCGCGGCGCTCGGTCCGGCGTGCACGCTGCTGGGGATCCCGCGGGTCATCACCCTGCACGGCACGAGCATCGGCAACGAGCGGTTCTCCTCCCTCAAGCGCCGGGCCGAGGCCGCGCTGCTGCGCGTGGGCGGGTACGCCTCAGTCCTCACCGTGGACCCCACCACGGTCGACGCGGTCGCCGCGACCGGGGCGAGCGACGTCCGCGCGGTGCCCAACGCGGTCCCGCTGGACGCCCCCGAGCGGGTGGCTGCGCGCCGCGAGCGCAGCGACGCCGGCGGGACGCGGCTGCTCTTCGTCGGCCGCCTGGAGCAGGTCAAGGGCGTGGACGTGGCCCTCGACGCCCTCGCCGGCGCGCGCCAGGACGTGAGCCTGGACGTCCTCGGCGACGGATCCCAGCGCGCGTCCCTGCAGGCCCGCGCCGAGCGCCTCGGGGTGGCGCAGCGGGTGCGCTTCCACGGCTCCGCGAGCGCCGAGCAGGTCGCCGCCGCCATGGCCGAGGCGGACGCGCTGGTCCTGCCGAGCCGCTACGAGGGCCTGGCGCTGGTGCTGCTCGAGGCGTGGGCGGCCCGCCTGCCGGTGATCACCACCGACGCGGGCGCCGTGCCGGCGCTGTGCCACGACGGCGTCGACTCCCTCGTCGTGCCCATCGAGGACGTGACCGCCCTGGCCAGCGCCATGGACGCGGTCGCAGCCGACCCCGGCGCGGCGAGCGAGCGCGCCGACCGCGCCCGGGCGACGGCGGAGGCCGACCACTCCTACCCCGGGCTGGCCGCGACCGTGGCGCAGGTCTACGACCGCGCCCGCTCGACGTCGGCGGGCGTCAGCGCGCTGGTCTCCAACTCGATCGCGCAGATCGGCGCCACCGCCATCATGGCCGCCTCTGGCGCGCTGTTCTGGCTCATCGCCGCCCGGGTCTACACCGCCGAGGACGTCGGGCGCGCCACGGCGCTCATCTCGGCGAGCTCGGTGATCTCCCTCATCTCCCTCGCGGGCTTCCACAACGCGTTCCTGCGCTACCTCGCCCCCTCGAGCCGGCGCAGCGCCTACCTCAACACCGGGCTGGTCACCACCCTGGGCGCCTCCGCGGCGCTCTCCGCGCTCTACCTCGTGCTGCTGCCGCGCATCGCCCCGGAGCTCGAGGTGGTCCGGGAGAACTGGTGGAGCGCGGTGGGCCTGGTGCTCGTGACCTGCGCCCTGTCCGTCAACACCACCACGGACGCCGCGTTCATGGCGCTGCGCGGCGCCCGGTACAACCTCCTGCTCGACGGCATCGTGCAGAGCGGGATCCGCCTCGTGGTCCTCGCGCCGCTGGCCGCGGTCGGCTACCTGGGGATCTTCGCGGCCTCGGGCGTCGGCACCGTCATCGCCGCCGCGCTGTCCCTCGTGGTGCTGGTGCGGCGCTTCGGCTACCGGCCCCGGGCGGCGATCTCCGGTGACGTCCTGCGCGAGGCGGCGAGCTACGCCGCCGGGAACCACGTCGCCTACGTGCTCCAGGTCGCGCCGACCCTGGTCATCCCCATCCTCGCGCTGAACAGCCTCGGCGCCGCCGACGCCGGCTACCTCTACCTGGCGTTCACCGTGGCGAACGTCTTCTTCGGCGTCGCCTACGCGATCACCTCGGCCACCTTCGCCGAGACCTCCTACGGCGAGGCGTCGCTGCGCTCGGTGCTGCGCAGCTCCGGCAAGGTGCTGACGATCGCCCTGCTGCCGGCGAGCCTGGTGGTGCTCGTGGCTGCCGGGTGGATCCTGTCCATCTTCGGGCCCGGCTACGCCGACGGCGCGACGGGCGCGCTGCGGGTCTTCGCGGCCTCCACCCTCCTCGTCGCGGCCTTCGACCTCGCGACGGTGGTGCTGCGCGCCCGTGAGCGCACCGCCGCCCACATCGGTGTCCAGGTCGTCTTCTGCTCCTCCGTCATCGCCCTGGCATGGGCCTGGCAGGGAGCCGGGCCCACCGGGTTCGCCGCCGCCTGGCTGGTGGGCACCGCCGCCGGGCTCGCCGTCGCGGCGCTCGCCGTCGGCCTCAGCGCTCGGACCCCCTCGAGAAAGGCACGCTCATGACGTCCCCCCACGCACCCGAGACCACCGACGCACCGAGCACCGTGGACCTCGCCGCACCCGGCAGCGACCGACCCGAGCGTGAGCCGGGCGCCGTGCCGATCAGCGCGCGCGACGCGGTCTGGGACGGATACCACTTCGTGGTCCTCAACGGCCCGCTCGAGGGCCTCGACGTCGACCGGTGGCGCGCCGCCCTGGCAGCCTCGGTGGCCACGGCGCCCTTCCTGGCCTGGCGGCGCGTCGACGCCCGCCGGTGGCTGCCCGTGCCCCCCGACGCCCGCGCCGCACACCTCGAACGGCTCCTCGTCGCCGACCCGGGCCTCGACGGCTCGTCGGCCTCGATCGAGGCGATGCTCGCCCAGCCGCTGCTGGGGCTGCCGCTGCGGATCGTCGTCGGCCCCGAGCACGTCGCGGTGCACTTCGACCACGTCTTCGGTGACGCGTCCGTCATCAAGGTGTGGGAGTGGCTCCTGAGCCTGGTCGCCGACCCCGACGTGGAGCCGGGCGCAGCGTCCGGCGGGGCGCCGGGCCAGACGTCGGGGCGGGCCCCGCGCCGCGCCGTGGCGGTCCCGGAGGTCATCGGGAGCCACGCGCCCTTCCGCACCGCGCTGGCCCACACCTTCGGGCGCGTCCCCCCGCCGTCCGCGCTCGTGGCGACGGCCGACCTGGTGCGCCGCGAGCGCGCCGGCCAGCGCGCCGGCGCACCGCCGGAGCGGTGGGACCCGGCGCCCTCCGTCGAGGTCGCCGCCGGCGGGGCGCAGGGCACCGCGGCGCTGCGCGAGCACCGTCGCGCCCACCCCGGCGTCACCGCGCCGGTGCTGCTGCTCGCCGCGGTCTGGGCCGTGCTGCGCGAGCACGGCGTGGTCCCCGACGGCGTGCAGCCGTCGGTCGGCACGAACCTGCGCCGCTACCTCCCGCGGCGCGCCGTCGTCTCCGGCAACTTCACCACGGCCGTGCGGCTGCCACCGGGCTCCGTGCCCGACCCCGCGGCGATGCAGTCGGCGCTCGCGGCGGCCGGTGACAGCGGCGTGCCGCTGCTCGCCGCGTCCGGCCAGGCCGCGCTCGGCGGCGTCCGGCGCTCGGTGCGGGCCGCGGCGAGCCGAGGGGCCGGCGCGAGCGGGGCGCTCGGCGCCGCGGTGGGCCGCGTGCTCGGGCGCGGGCGCGACGAGCCCGGTGCCGACGAGGACCTGCACCACGTGCCCGCGCTGACCCTGAACCACATGGGGCGCCTCGCGGAGTGGGAGAGGCAGCCGTGGGCCCCCGGGCGCGAGCGCACCATCGTCATGGCCCCGAGCGTCGACAGCAGCAGGGCGGTCACCGTCAACATCGCCGAGGCCCTCGACGGCTTCCACCTGCTCGTGTCCTTCCACGACTCGGTGATACCGCGGGCCGACGTCCGCGCCGCCCTCGACGACCTGGTGGAGCGCCTCCCCGAGGTGCTCAGCTCCCTGCCAGCGCGCCCCTGACCCCGGTGCGCCAGGCGCCGTACGCGGGCTTGGGGGAGGGCTGGCGGTCGACGATGCCGTAGCCGTGGAGCGGGGTGCCCGTGTCGCCGTGCCCCTCGGGCAGGTCGAGGAAGGAGTACCAGAGCAGCGCGCGCAGCCACTCGTCCCGCTCGGCCTGAGCGAAGGCCGCGGTGACCGTCGCCGCCTGCAGCTCGCGGTCGACGTGGTCCGGGCTCTCGTCGTAGCGCCGGTCCGCCAGGGTCGCCTGCGCGCCGCTCCCGAGCGTCGGGGCTCCCAGCTCGGTGGCCCAGACCTCCAGGGCCGCGTCACCGTGGGCCACCATCACGTCGCGCACCCGGTGCATCTGCGTCCACCCCGACCACTCCTGCCCCTCCCCGGGCAGGGCGGGGAAGGCGTAGGGGTGCATCGCCACCGCGTCGAAGTCACCGCGTCCGCCCGCGGCGTAGACCTCGCGGAGGAAGCGGGCCGGGTCCATGGTGCTCGGCCCGTCGGCGGCCGGGGCGAGGCCACCGCTCAGCACCGGGGCCGCGCTGCCCCGCGCGTCCACGGCGGACCGCGCCGCCCGCAGGACCCTGGCGTAGGCGGCCGGGTCCGGCCCGGGGGTCCACGACGACGCGTTCGGCTCGTTCCAGACCTCCCAGGCGGCGACGTCCGGGCCGTCGTAGCGCTCCACGACGTCGTGGACGAACCGCCCGAACGCGGCCGGGGACGCCGGCGGGCACGTCAGGGCGTCGCAGCCGGGCGCCCGTGCCCACGGCGGGGTGTAACCGATGACCGGCAGCAGCCGCAGCTCCCGCTCGCGCAGCGCGTCCACGGCGCGGTCGATCACCGCCCAGTCCTCGGCGCCGCCCTGCGTGGGCTCGACGGTGGACCAGGCGACGTCGAAGCGCACCGTGGTCGCCCCGGCCCCCTTCGCCGCGTCGAGGAGCTGTGCGGTGTCGGAGCCGCTCATGCCGATGATCTCGCTGAGGGAGAAGCCCACCTCCAGCGGCGGGGGCGCGGCGGCGTCCGCGGACGAGGCACCTCTCACGGTGACGCCTCCGATCGAGACATAGGTCGCGACCACCACGAGGACGAGCGCGAGGGCGGAGAGCCCGCGGCGCCGGGGGTGGCGCGGGGCGGCGTGGCGAGGGGCGCGCCGAGGCCGGGGCCTCAGCACGGCGCCGGTGCGCTGGTCCCGGTCACCGGTGACCGGGGGGAGGTCACGGGTCCCGGGCCGGGAGGGGTCGAGGAGTGCACGACAGGTCACGGTACGCAACATTTTGTCGCAGCGACGCCGAAGTGCCCCGATCGCCGCTCGGCGCCGGCGATCACCCGGCCCGACGGCCACGAACGGCCGGCGGTCCCACTCGTGCGTGGCGCCTCGTCACCCCGGGTCGCGGTCATCGCCGATCGCCTCTCTCGCGGCCCCCACCTCCTCCGCGTAGGTGAGCGGTCGGTCGCCCTGCGCCTCGTAGGTGCCGCTCCGCGACCCGGAGGCGCTGGCCGTGTCGAAGTAGTGGTGCGCCTCGTAGACCACCGCCCCGGCCTCGTCGTCGATCCACGCGCGCGGGTGGTTCTCCTCCCACGAGACCAGTGCCGACCACGGGTACCCCGCCACGTGCACCGCTCGACGCTCCCCGTCGGACCGGAGCCCGTCCACGACGCCCTGGGAGACCTGCTCCCAGGTGGCGGCGCCCCCGGGGAGGTCGTGGGGCTCGTTCATCAGGCCTAGACCCACGACGGCGGCGGACCGCTCCTCCTCACGGCGCAGCCAGCGGCTCAGGCGCACCCAGAGGTCGGTGAGCTGCTCGGTCTCGAGGGCGTCGTCCCCGGTGTTCCCCAGCACGCGCACCTGCTGCGACGGCGTCGTGTACCGCCCGTAGTTGTGCAGGTCCAGCACCACGTCGATCCTCGCGGACCGGGCGGAGGCGAGCATCGACCCGAGGGCCTCGAGCGCGCCGGGGTCCAGGTCGCCGTCGAGCCTGGGCTGCAGCACCTCCCAGGCCATGGCCAGGCGCACCAGGCCCACGCCGTGGTCGGCCAGGTAGGCGAAGTCCGCGGGGGTGGACACGACGTGGGCCCCGTCCCGAGCCCCGGCGCCACCGTCACCCGAGACGGAGAACTCCCAGCCGGCCAGGCACACCCCCTGCTCAGCGCCCGGGGAGCCCCGGTGGCGCTCGAGCACCGCGGCGCTCGCGGTGGCGCGGGCGATCGGGCCACCGGGCCGGGACTCGACGTAGACGGCCAGCGGGTAGTCGGCGCCCCACGCCCGGCCCGCCGCCCACGCGGTACCTCCGACGCCCCGGTCCTGCAGCCGGGCGCAGTAGGCATCCAGCAGCTCGAGCCAGGACGCCACGTCGTCCTCACCGCCGGTGACGGGGACGCCGAGCTCCCCGACCACGCCGGTGGCGCCCTCGCGCTCGAGCCACCGCGACCAGGTGTCCAGCTCGGCGAGCACGCGGTCGGTCAGGGCGTCGCGGCGGGTCACGGCGACGACCACCGAGGCCGCCACCGCGCCTCCCCCGAGGACGGTGGCCGCAGTGACCAGGGCGGTGCGTCGGCTGATCGCCCGTCGACCGTCGCTCCGGGGATCGGACGGCACATCACTCGGGTCATTCAATGGCTCTCCGTAATAAATAGACAACTCAAAGTCAGAAATTGCGACACATTGACGTGCGGATTTCCCACGCGGCTCATCTCGTGCGTAGCATCGCGCCGCCTCGCTGCACGGTAGGGGCCCTCGACCGAAAGCGAGCAGCATCTCGTGCTGGTGTCCGTCCTCCTCATCCTCATGTCGATCGTCCTCACGGCCATCTCGACGATCACGCTGTGGTGGATGATGCACGCCTGGCGCACGCCGGAGGCGCTCGAGCGCACCGCCTTCCCTCCGGTGCAGCCCGCCAGCCTCTCCTTCTCCATCATCGTGCCCTGCCGCGACGAGCGGTACGAGGTCATGGCCTCGACCGTCGGCCGCCTGCTGGGGCAGACCCACCCCGACGTCGAGGTCGTCATCTCCGTCGGGGACGACGACGAGGAGACCGTCGGGCACGCGCACGCGCTGGCGGCCGCGCACCCCGGGCAGGTGCGGGTGTCCGTGAGCACGGCCCCGGTGAAGAACAAGCCGCGCCAGCTGAACACCGCGCTGGCGATGTGCCGCGGTGACGTCGTCGGCATCATCGACGCCGAGTCGCTCACCGCTCCCGGCCTGCTCTCCCACGTCGACACGACGTTCCGCGCCCGTGACGCCGACGTCGTGCAGGGCGCCGTGCACCTCGTGAACTACCGGTCGCGCTGGTTCACGCTCCGCAATTGCTTGGAATACCGGGTGTATTTCCGCTCACGCCTGCACGGCCACGCCGACGCGGGGTTCATCCCGCTGGGTGGGAACACCGTCTTCATCTGGCGGCACCTCCTCGAGCAGGTCGGCGGGTGGGACCCGGACTGCCTCGCCGAGGACTGCGAGATCGGGGTGCGCCTGTCGGTGCTCTCCAAGAAGGTGGTCTGCGCCTACGACCCGGCGCTGGTCACCCTCGAGGAGGCGCCGGTCACGGTCCCCGCCTTCCTCAAGCAGCGCACCCGCTGGGCGCTGGGTTTCATGCAGGTGCTCGCCAAGGGGGAGTGGAAGCGCCTGCCGACGCTCAGGCAGCGGACGACCGCCTGGTGGACGCTGGTCCAGCAGCACGCCATGGCCTTCACCGGGCTCGCGCTGCCGCTCGGCATCCTCACCGCCGTGGTCGCCAGCGTCCCCAGCGGCGTCGCGCTCCTCACCTACGTGCCCCTCATGGTGGCCCTGATCTCCGTCGCCTTCGAGCTGGTCCTGCTCCGCGAGTTCGGCGAGCACATGCGCTTTCGGATCACCGCGCGCGACTACCTGCGCCTGGTCGTCACCACCCCGCTCTACCAGGTGCTGCTCGCCACCGCCGCGATCACCGCGGTCGTCAAGTACGTCCGCGGTGACTTCTCCTGGGCGAAGACCGACCACAGCGGCGAGCACCTCGAGCTCGGCGACCAGGAGCGCCTCATCGACCTGACCGCCGCCGAGCCCGCCCGGAGCACCAGCGCATGAGCGTCCTGACCCACCCCACCGACGAGACGGATGTCGTCGGCGGGACGACCACCTCCCCGACGGCCCCGGCTCGAGGGCCTCGCCAGCGGACGCCCGAGACCGCTGCCCCGCGCCGCAGCGCCGCGCGCTGGGCGCTGGCCCACGGGCACGTCCTCGCCGCGATCGCCGTCATCGCCGTCCTCCACGCGCTCAGCCTCGAGGGCACGCGCTTCACGGCCGACGAGGGCACGTACTACTCCCAGGCGCTCTCGTTCATCACCGACGGCCGCCTGTCGCCCTACACCTACTGGTACGACCACCCGCCCGTGGGCTGGGTCCAGCTGGCGCCCTTCGTCGGGCTCGTCGACCTCCTCGGCAACCCCTGGTCGCCCGCCGTGGCCGCGCGCGCCATCATGGTCGTCTTCGCCGCCGCCACCGCCGGCATGATCTACGCCGTCGGGAGGTCCCTGCGCCTGAGCCGGGGCGCCTCGCTCGTCGCGACGCTGCTCTGGGGGCTCTCCCCGCTGGCCGCGCAGCTGTCCGGCCAGTTCTACCTCGACAACGTCGGGACGCCGTGGCTGCTGGCGGCGCTGTGGCTGGCCCTGAACCGCCGGCAGGACATGTTCCTGCACCTCCTCGCCGGGGTCGCCTTCGCCGTGGCGGTCCTCACGAAGGAGACCTACGTCCTCGCGCTGCCCGGCGTGGTGCTCGCGCTGCTGCGCTCTGTCCACCCCAGCAACCGCGTCTTCTCCCTCGCCGGCTTCGCCCTGAGCTTCGTCATGACGGGCCTGCTGTACCCGCTGCTGGCGATCAACCGCAGCGAGCTGCTGCCCGGGGAGGGCCACGTGAGCCTGCTGGAGGGGATCGTCTGGCAGCTCAGCTCGCGGGAGGGCAGCGGCTGGATGTTCACGCCCGGTACCGATGCCCACGTGACGCTCACGGGATGGCTGGCGGTGGACCCGATCCTCCTCGTGGCCGGCGTGGCCGCGTGCGTGCTCACGCTCCTCTCGGCCCGGTTGCGGCCTCTCGGCCTCATCGCCGTCGTCATGGTCGTCGTGGCGATCCGCCCCAGCGGTTACCTCCCGCTGATGTTCGTCATCGGCCTGCTCCCCTTCTGCGCCCTCGCCCTCGCCGGCGTGGTGGACGCCGCGCTCGCCCGTCTCAGGATCCCGGCCGTGCGGGTGCTCGCCGGGGTGCTCCTCGTGGTCGTCGCCGCCACCTGGCTCGCCGGCCCGTGGACGCCGCAGTGGCGTGCAGCGCTGACGAGGAACCACAACGTCGCCTACCACGAGGCGGTGGACGAGATCGCCCGGACGATCCCCCAGGACTCGGTGATCGTCACCGACGACGTCATCTGGAACGAGCTCGTCGCCGCGGGCCGCGACGACGACGGCTGGAGCGGGCCGATCTGGTTCCCCAAGTACCAGCTCGACCCGGTCGCGGCGGAGAAGCACGGGATCGACGGCTGGCGCGACGTCGACTACGTCGTCTCCAGCGACAGCCTCCGCTCCACCCTCGAGGGTGCGGACCGCATGGAGGAGCTGATGTCCCACACCGAGCTGGTCGAGCGCATCGGGAGCGGCGAGCACCGCCTCGAGATCCTGCGCGTGAGGAAGGACTCCTGATGGTCGAGACCCTGACCGCTCCCCGGTCCGTGACGGTGGTCATCCCGTCCTTCAACGAGTCGGCGAACGTCGCCGAGATGGTGAGCCGGCTCGATGCCGCGTTCGCCGGTGACCCTGATGGCGCCGCCGGCCCCGCACCGACCGCGGAGCGTCCCGAGGTGCTGTACGTCGACGACAGCCGGGACGACACCCCCGCCGCCGTCACGGCGGCGGCCGCGACCACCAGCGCCGTGGACGTCCGGGTGATCCACCGCGACGTGGCGGTCGGCGGCCTCTCCGGCGCGGTCGCCCTCGGGCTGAGCCAGGCGCGCGGCGACGTCGTGGTGGTCATGGACGCCGACCTGCAGCACCCCCCGGAGATGGTGCCCGCGATGGCCGGCGCCGTCGGGGGAGAGGCGGACGTCGTCGTCGCGAGCCGCTACGTGCCCGGTGGCTCGAGCGGAGGGCTGGACGGCCCGTGGCGCACCGTGGTCTCCCGCAGCAGCGGGTGGTTGGCGCGGGCGTGCTTCCCGCGCCGTCTGCGGGCGTGCACCGACCCCATGACCGGGTTCTTCGCCCTCGACGCCACCACCGTGGACCCCGGCGCGGTACGCGCCAAGGGCTTCAAGGTCCTCCTGGAGATCCTCGCGACCCACCCGCTGCGCGTCGTCGAGGTGCCGCTGGTGTTCGGAGAGCGCCACGCCGGTGACTCCAAGGCCAGCGCCGCGCGGGGCCTGGAGTACCTCGGCCAGCTGGCGCGCCTGCGCTGGGAGCGCTGGGACGCGGCGCGGGTGGTCGGCTTCGGGGCGGTCGGCGCCCTCGGGGCGCTGGCGAACCTGGCCATCATGGCGGGGCTCATGGCGCTCGACGTCCACTACGTGCTGGCCTCGATCGTCGCGGCGGAGGCGACCATCGTGGGCAACTTCCTCCTCGCCGAGCGCACGGTGTTCGCCAGCATGGTGGCCACGAGCCCGGTGGCGCGTCACCGTCGCCTCCTCGAGTGGCTGGGCGTCAACAACCTCGAGCTCGTCGTGCGCACCGGGGTGCTGGTCGCCCTGGTCTCGCTGGCCGGCGCCCCCGAGCTCCCCGCGCAGGCCGTGCTCCTCGGGCTGGGCTTCGGTCTGCGGTACGTCGTGAGCCGGCACGTCATCTACCGCAGCCGGCGTGGCGGGCCGGCCCCGGTGCCAGCGCTCGTCGGGCCGGCGGAACCGGGTCCCGGCGACGTGCTCGCGGCCACCGTGGTCCACCTCCCCGAGCAGCGGATGGCCACCGGGCTCGACGCCAGCACGGCCGAGCACGTCGGCGTCGGGCAGCGCACGCCGGTGCGGTGACGCGGGCGTTACCCTCACGAAATGGCTGAGCTCTCGACCCGCCGGAGAACGCTGTCGCTGCGCCGGTTGGCGGCGTACGGGGGGATCGGGCTCGTCGGCGTGCAGTCGGTGGTGGTCGCCGCGCTGGTGACCGCCGACGCGGTCAAGAAGAAGGGTCGGGTGAAGCGCTCCGGCTTCCCCCGGCCCGGGACGTTCGAGGGCGTGGTCGCCAAGACCGCCACCACCACCTACACCGACGGTGAGGCGCTCTACGAGGCCATGCTCACCGCGATCCGCGAGGCGGAGCAGCGGATCCTGTTCGAGACGTTCATCTGGAAGGACGACGAGGTCGGCCGCGCGTTCCGCGACGCGCTCAACGACGCCGCCGATCGCGGCGTCGAGGTGTACGTGGTCTACGACCACTTCGGCAACCTCGTGGTCTCCTCCGACTTCTACGACTTCCACCCCGACGTGCACGTCGTCCGCTTCCCGGCGGTGGGGCCGGGGTTCCTCGCGGGCCCGGTGCACGCCACCGGCCTGACCCACCGCAAGATCCTCGTCGTCGACGGCGAGACCGGCTTCGTCGGCGGGTACAACATCGGGTCCCTCTACGCGACCGAGTGGCGCGACACGCACGTGCGCCTCGTCGGTCCGGCGGTCTACGAGCTGGCGCACTCCTTCTCCCGGGTGTGGAACCAGCTCGTCTCCGACGCCCCGAAGCTCTCACCGACGAACCCGGTGTCGTGGATCTCGCCGGTGCGGGCGCTCAACAACATCCCCGCGGACCTCGTCTACCCCATCCGGAGCATCTACCTGGACGCGATCTACCGCGCGCAGCACCACATCTACCTCACCACCGCCTACTTCATCCCCGACGAGCGCATCCTCGACGCGCTGATCGAGGCGTCGAGGCGGGGGGTGGACGTGCGGGTGATCGTCCCCGAGGAGTCGAACCACCTGCTGGCCGACTGGTTGTCCCGGGGGTTCTACACCACCCTGCTGGCGGAGGACATCACCGTGCTGCGCTACAAGAACGCGATGATCCACGCCAAGACGATCACCGTCGACGGGCACTGGTCGTTCGTGGGGACCGCCAACATCGACCGGTTGTCCCTGAGCTTCAACTACGAGACCGGGGTGGCGATCCAGGACGAGGGCTTCGCCGCGGACATGGAGGCGATCTTCGCCACCGACAGCGACAACTCCAGCCGGCTGGACCTGCGGGAGTGGGTCAAGCGCCACGCTGCCGCCCGTTTCGCCGAGACGGTCCTCGTGCCGCTGCGCCCCCTCCTGTGATCGAGCGCGGGCCGCCGGACGCGTCGGTCCGCCGCGGTG